>CAZGGZ010000021.1:33443-38013 GCA_964525415.1 uncultured Rikenellaceae bacterium
AGCCAGATATTGGAGTTATTCAGAAAATAGTAACGTGCAAGGACTCCCCAGACGCCGTCGGTAAGCTTCAGGGGATCGCGCGGATCAATCTGTTCGAACCACATGAGAGGTCTTAATATGGATGCAGAACCGAAATTTATTTTTTGCAGTCCGGCACGAAGCTCAAACTGGGATGTTGAATAGCGTGCCCATATCCTGTAGGGTTTTATATTACCGTTGAAACCGGTCGAATCAAAGGGGCGTATTCCCATATTCCCATAAAGGTTTGCGGAAGCTTCAAAATCGATAAGCCTGTTCTCCTTAATACCATACTCGTAATTCAACTGCGGTATGTACCGGGCACCGCTCCACCAGGGCAGTTTGTTATTAGGATTTATATGAGTATATGCTGATAATTGTCCCCTGAAATTAAGAGAATCCTGTGCGTTTCCTTTAAAGCCGGCAATTAAAAGAAGTACAGAAAGTATTAATATTTGGTTTTTTACCATCCGGGCGTTTAGGAAAGTAAAATTAAAACATTTAAATTTATAAGACTTATAGAGTAACCAAAACCTATCATACAATGACAAAAAGAAGAGAATTTATCAGGCAAAGCGTGCTGGGTACTGCAGGTATTGCTATTGGCGGTGTTGCCTTCAGCGCAAAGTCGTACAGAGCAATCCAGGGAGCAAACGACCGTATTTATGTTGCCGTCTGCGGGATACGAAGCCAGGGAGGCACACATATAGACAACTGGGCGGTTATTAAGGAAAGCAAGAATGTCCGGATAAAAACACTCTGTGATGCTGATGAACAATTCTTCCCTGACCGGATAAAGCAGGTTATCAGTAAAACAGGGGAGACTCCGGAAACAGCCTGGGATATGCGTAAGGTGTTTGATGACAAAGAGATAGATGCTGTCTCTTTTGCCGTTCCCAATTTCTGGCATGCGCTTGGAACAATATGGGCGTGCCAGGCAGGCAAGCATGTTTATGTTGAGAAACCTGCCTGTCATACTGTCCTTGAAGGACGACGGATGGTCGAGGCAGCCCGTAAATACAATGTCCGTGTGCAGACAGGAATGCAGAACCGGTCGATTCAGGGTGTAATTGACGCAATTAAATTCCTTCACGATGGTGGCATAGGTGAAGTTTTCATGGCAAAGGGATTATGCTTCAAGCCCCGCGATTCATTCGGGATTTCACAGGATGGAACACCACCGGCATCACTTCACTATGATATGTGGCTCGGCCCTGCATCATGGCAGCCATATAATGAAAAGCGTACACATTATAACTGGCACTGGCACTGGAATACCGGCGGAGGCGACACAGCCAACCAGGGACCTCACCAGTTCGATATCGCCCGCTGGGGACTGAACAAGAATGAACATCCTGTTACCATATATTCAATGGGGAATATTTTTGGAATCGATCCCAAGGAGTGTTCGCAGGAGACACCCAACACCCAGACTTCAGTATTCAAGTACAAGGACGGGAAGATCCTGGAATTTGAAACACGCGGACGATATACCCATTCTGAAGCAGGACTCGATATCAGAATAGGGAACATGTTCTACGGGACAGAAGGATATCTCGAAATTGACGGCGGACGCTGGAAAGCATACCGGCAGCGTGAAAACAAGCCATTTGCAGGATCGGATGTAGGTACAAAACCGAATGATCCAACCTTCATGGCACCTCCCGGCGACTCAGCACACTATGCCAATTTCATTGACGGAATAAGGTCAGGCAAGAATGAAGCACTTCATTGCGACATCCTTGACGGGTATATGTCATCGGCACTTCCGGCCCTGGCAAATATTTCGTACAAGCTTAACAGGCAGCTGACTTTCGACGGAGCAAAGGAGAAGTTTGTAAAGGATAAGGAAGCAGATAAATTACTGACGAGGGAGTACAGGAAGCCGTATGTTATACCAGAGGAAGTATAACCCCCCAACCCACCACTTCGCTCTGCTCAGTGCAGGCTCTGAAGGGGGGCTAAGAACCAATAAATTACAAAGAATCCGGAATGGGTTTCAACCCCCCTTTAGGGGGGCAGGGGGGTCAAACAAAGAAAGTAAACATTATGAAATACAATTTTTCTCGTCGTCAGTTCATCCAGGCCAGCCTTGGTGCCGGAATGGCCCTGGCATTTCTTAAGGATTTTCCGGAGTTGTTTAAAGCTGTTCCGGCTGCAATGAAATTCGGACTGGTCACCTATCAGTGGGGCAGGGACTGGGATCTTGCGACCCTTATAAGTAACTGTGAAATAACAGGATACCTGGGTGTGGAGCTAAGGACGGAACATGCGCACAAGGTTGAAATCAACCTGACCGCAGATCAGCGTACAGAAGTTAAAAAGAGATTCGGTGACAGTTCAGTTGTCTGTATAGGTTATGGTTCAAATTTTGAGTTTCACAATCCCGATCCGGGTCAGCTTCGTAATAACATTGAAGGGACAAAAGAGTATATTAAGCTATGCAAGGATATAGGAGCTACGGGGATCAAGGTCAAGCCGAATTACATGCCTCCTGAAGTGCCCCGAGAGAAGACAATTGCACAAATAGCTGCATCACTTAATGAAGTAGGCAAATTTGCCCGGGATTATGGTCAGCTTGTAAGAGTTGAGGTTCATGGCGATATTACCCAGGAGATCCCGAACATGAAAGCAATCTTCGACCAGGTTACTGAAGATAATGTAAGAATGTGCTGGAATTGTAATGAACAGGATCTGCTGCCTCCCGGTCTTGAGGGAAACTTCAACATGGTAAGCAAGTGGTTCGGAGACACTGTTCATATCCGGGAACTCAATGATGACACATATCCTTACCAGGAACTTTTCAATCTGTTAACCGGGATCGGCTACAGCGGGTGGATCCTGTTTGAAGGACGAACTGAACCCACTGACAGAGTAGAAGCAATGAAAGAGCAGTTGACATTATTTAACCAGATGATTCAGAAAGCGAATAAATGAAAAAACATTTGAATATTGTTTTGAGGAATTTACTGATCCTCTTTCTTATTGAAATATCATTTCCTTCCGTGACAAATTCACAGGAGGTAAGGAAACTTGCTTTTGATGGTACGCTTTCTGAACATAAACTTATTATCAGTGATCTGGATCCGGCAATGCCATCAGACTGGTCAGGGTATTCTTACCTGGTTATGGAATTGAGAACCACCTCCCCTCAAAGGTTCAGTATCTGGCTTTACCGGTCAAATGGAACTCCTGTCAGGGTAATGATGCACCCATTTGGTCAGAATGTCTGGTTAAGAGCCTCACTGCCGCTTCAGTACTTTGTCGGAATGGATAAATCGGGCAATGACCTTGCTTCGGCAAATAACCGACGTACCAATTCTTTCTGGTTTTCCACATGGGGACCATTCGGGGATATTACAGCAGTTGAATCCATTGGCTTTGCCATGGCATATCCCGTCAATAAGCCAGCTATTGAGATACGGGCACTTCATCTTTCAAAGCAGGATGAAGGATCAGAATTCCTCGAAAAACAGCCGGTTCTGGACGAATTCAATCAATGGGCTCATGCAGACTGGCCAGGGAAAATCAAAAGCAGGGAGCAACTGGCCAAAGAGCTTGCCGATGAAGAGAAAACTTTCGGCACCGCCACGGATTTTAACTATTGTGAGTATAGTGGTTATAAAAATACCACTGCGAAATCGTCAGGGTTCTTCCATATCGAAATGATCTCAGGTAAATGGTGGTTTGTCGATCCGCACGGACACCTGTTTCTTTCTATGGGATCCAATGGTGCAGGTGCCGGTTTCGGAGTTCGTCCGGGAACACAGAGAAGCACCACCCGGGGTGCTGCAACTTCATCTGAACCAGTAATAGATCGCATAACCCCGCGATTGAAATTATGGGGAATGACCACGGGAGGTCAGGGCATGCCTTACACCGTTATGCTGAGATGGCAGAAAACTGAGGGACCAAATTTCCTTGGATTGCCGGATGTCTATTCCGAAGAATTTGCGCGTGCCATTGATCAGTCAGCAAATACACAATGCTCGCCGCATAAGGACGATCCTCTCTTACTTGGCTATTTTGTGGGTAATGAACCGGCCTTTGACGGCCGTGAGAGTGAAGTGGCTGACATGGTCCTTGACGGACCGGAAACTGCAACTAAAGCCAGGCTTAAAGAGTATCTGTCCCAGGGAGATACGCCACAACGGCGCAAGGAATTTATTGTTACCGCTTTTGAGAAATACCTTGATCTTATCTGTACAACTGTAAAGAAATATGATCCGAATCACCTTAATCTGGGGATCCGTTTCGGCGGATCCGTGTCGGATGAACTGCTCCGCACAGCCCGAATCTTTGATGTTTGCAGCATCAATGTTTATGAGTATGAACCAATGTGGCAGGTTGAGAGGACCTATCGCTACACGGGACGGCCGGTCCTGATAGGAGAATTCCATATAGGTGTTCCGGCCAACGGACTTGGAGCGGGACTGGTACAGGCAAAGGATCAGAATGAACGTGGAATAGCATACAGGTATTACGTGGAGCAGGCTGCATCACTGGATTGTTTTCTTGGTGCTTACTGGTTCCAGTGGAGAGATGAACCGGT
>CAZGGZ010000021.1:38113-42626 GCA_964525415.1 uncultured Rikenellaceae bacterium
ATCAAGCCCAGGATACATGAAGCTACGTTTCATCATATTGTTGACCTCCTGAACAGTGCGGATTCCGATTTCAAGGGAGAGGAGATTGATGAAACAAAATTCTCCGACAGCCAGTCTGTTCTGCTGATGAAATCGATTAAATCGTTTGACGACTACCTGAATCTGTCGCCGCTGATAATAGATACCAACTCCGAGGTAATTGATGCAAAGGAAAAATTTGACATCAGGAAGGACATATTCATGTACACAAAGTACAGGAGCGGGCATCTGATGTATCTCGGCACCGAGGTAACCGAAAAATGCGATCTGAGAGCCCTGAGCAACTATAATATCCTGGTTGAGGAGTATAAGGCGTTGATGATGGTGATAGGAGGAATAGAAGTATAAGGAGACCGGACCCCCAAACCCCCCAAGGGGGGCTTAATAAAAAAATCCCCTCCTGGGAGAGCCTTTCCCGCGGAGCTTTAGCGGAGCGGGAGGTTTGGGGTGGGTTTTAGATGGCAGGTTTAGAGTTCAATGTTCAAAGTTTAAAGTTTTAAGAATATGAAGTCCCCGTTCAAGTTTCTTGATGCTTATACAATAACTGACCGCGAAGTTTTCTTCGGTCGCGACCATGAGATAACTGAGCTCTATAGAAGGGTTTTCGAGAGCAAGATGCTGCTGGTTTATGGGATATCGGGTACGGGCAAATCTTCGCTTGTGAACTGCGGACTGGCATCGAGGTTTGATGAGAGCGACTGGCTGCCTGTGAATATTCGAAGAGGAAACAATATCATCGAAAGCCTGAATGATGCGTTTAATAAAGAGGCTCTCACATCTTTAAAGAAAAACCAATCTTTAAGTGAGAAATTACAGTCAATATATCTCGATCATTTTAAACCAGTTTACCTCCTCTTTGATCAGTTCGAGGAGCTCTTCATCTTTGGAAGCCAGGAAGAAAAGTCAGGCTTCATTAAGCTTGTCAAAGAAATAAGCGAATCGGAAACACAATGCAGGATCATCTTCATAATCAGGGAAGAGTTTCTTGCAGGGATGACAGAATTTGAATCTGAACTACCCAACATCTTCACAAACCGTTTCAGGGTTGAGAAGATGAAGCGGGCGAATGCGATCAATGCAGTTGAAGGTCCGTGCAAGGTATTTGAGTTTAAGACAGAAACAGGGTTTTCAGAAGAACTGATAGATAAGCTTTGTCCGGCAGGGAATGAGATTGAGCTGACATATCTTCAGATCTATCTTGACAGGATCTTCCGCCTGGCAACAAATGAACAACCCGGAACGCTCAACCCGGAACCCGGAACTTTTATCATTAATTTCTCGAAAGAACTCCTTACTAAAACCGGCAGCGTATCAGACCTTCTCGGACAGTTCCTGGATGAGCAGGTTCGTGAGATGGATGATCCTGAAACAGGCATGTCGATACTGAAATCATTTGTTTCAGTGCAGGGTACTAAAAAGCAGATGACTGCACCGGAAATTGGTGGAGCAATAAAAGCATTTGGTGCAGAAATATCTGAGGCGGATCTGATCAGATACCTTGAAAAATTTGTTGAGCTCAGGATATTAAGGGAGAGGGATGAAGCAGGACACTATGAATTACGGCATGATGCACTGGCTGCAAAGATCTATGAGAAATTCACTCTTTCGGAAAAAGAACTGCTGGAAGTCCGGCAATTTGTTGAAAATGCTTATGCAAATTTCGAAAAGAGAAAGATCTTCCTGGGAACCGATGATCTGAATTATATCGCACCCTATGCTGATAAGCTATTCGTTAACAAAAAACTAGCTGAATTTATTGATAACAGCAGAACAAAAATTTCTGCAAGACAAAGGGCATTTAAACGAATATTGGGTTATTCTACAATTGGCTTTTTGATTATCATCATCTCGGTAGTTCTTTATTATTTCAGATCAAATATTAGAGCTAAATCAAGGGAATTGACTATAGAAGCCTTTCTTCAGAGAGAATTCTCTCCATCCCTGAGCTTAAAAACGGCGATAGAGGCATATAGAAAAGATACTTCCTCAACAATCGCTATCAAAGCTATGTTTGATTCATTCTATGAATTGCTGGATAATGGACCTTACTATGACTCATTGAATAATGAAATAAATCCGCAGGAGGCTGTTTTTGATTTTACAACATGCAATTCAAATATATTATATGCAGGATTCTCTCAGGACGGGAAATATGTTTATGGTTATCTTGAGGACAACACAGTAAATATCTGGGATATAAAAGGAAGACTGTTATTTTCTAAAGCTGAGAATCAGACCCCGGTTGTTGCGCTGAATTTTGCTCCTGACAATGAGTTTATTTCTGCTTTATACCTTGACAGCACTGCAATAGTTTGGAATATTAAAGGTGAAATTATTTATAAGACAAAAGTTGTTTTTAATCCGGTAAATCCTCTGGATGTAATCAATTTCTCCCCCTCAGAAAATATTATGACATGTTTATCATGGAATAATAAGATCATTATTCATAACCTGGATGATAATTCAGATTATGAACTGACAGGGCATTCAGGTGAAGTGAATGGTGCTGTTTTTTCTCCTGATGGAAAATTTATTGCTTCTGCATCGAAAGATTCATCAGTTATAATATGGTTGCATAACAATGCAACAGGTATTTTTAATATGACCAGGAAGCTGACTGATTTTAGCGGTCCGATATGGTCAGTCGATTTTGCCAGAAATTCAAAATATGTGTTATGCCTTTCAGATTCGATTCCTTTTCCATTAACTATTAAAAAAATATCAGGGGAATATAGAAATTTTGAAAGAGTGGCTTATTTTGAGGATCCTATTAATGATTCTTCACTTATCAGGCAGGTTCCTTGGGCTTATTACGGCAAATACTATTCTGCTCACTTCACGGCAAACGATGCGGCTATCAGGATTTCTACGTTTATAGATAGTATATCTCCGGGTAAGGCAAAATTTAAAGGGGAAAAATCATCCAGAGAGTTTGATTATCATAGAATAATCTATTCCCATATGAGTCTCTTTTCTCTAAATCAGTTAAATAAATATATGGAAGATTACGGACTCGATTCCAGTGGATATATCGACAGAACTGAAGCATTTGATTATTTTTATGACTTTGTTGATGTGTCAGCAAAATACATTGCTGCCAATATTTCAGGTAAAGATTTCTCCACTTTATTTTATCAGGACCAATTACCAATCCGCAAATTTAAAGGTACTCGGCCATGCTTTTCGCCTGATGGGACACATTTACTCTGCATTGATAACAAAAACCTAAAATTATATCCTTCAAACGAAAAAGAACTGATAAGGCTTTACACTAAAGAATTAATTTTTGGAAATACTGAGAAGGATAAGGATGAATGGCGGCACTTCTTTAAAGATGACTAGTTATTTTTTTGAAAAATCAAGTTTGTAGTCTTCCATATGGAAATGAATTATCTCCTTCCTGATAGAATTTTTATAGAAAATCTTTGTGTAAGTGGTTTGTGGCAAGAGGAACCTTAAGGAGAAAATCAGCAGAAAAAAGATACATGGAATAAGAATAAGTCTTTTAAATGATCTTTTTTGGGAGTCAGACCATTCCAGGAAATTTGAATAAGGGAGGACAATGAATAATGCGAGGCATGAAGAAAGAAAGATAATTACGCCAATAATATCGTAAATACCAATGAATTCAGGCCGGTATGATGCGAATTTCAGGAATAGAATTGCATTCAGGGAACCAATAATTATATAAAAAATCACAAATACCCTTCCTTTTATCTTATTTTCTTTAATTGTTTTCAAAGATAGGATACCAAGACAAAAAAAGCCGAATGAGGAAATACCCAAAGATGTCAATAAAGCAGTCTGTCCGATGTCCGATGCGCTTATCCTGTTCAGAAAAAGGCCAATTAAAAATAATGAAAGCAGAAAAAGAAGAAATGTTTCTAATTTTTCCAGATAACAAATCAAGGTGAGTACTATTGAAAGAATGAAGATATATAAGCTAAATAACCTTAAATAATCAATAATATAGGAATATTTTATGAAGCTGAAAACAAACCATAAGGTTAATGAAACCGGGATTAGAAATAGTATAAATCCCTTCAGGTTGGATTTAATTGAAGGTCTATTATAAAGAAAAAATATTAAAATTAAAATACTTGATACAAGCCATAAAATTCCTACAGTCCAGTTACATATTTTTTGCAGAATATCATTCTTCCAATCTATATCAATACATATAGGTATTAAAACACATAACAGGGGTGAAAGAAATATTAAAATCCACCTTAATTTATTCAGTGTTGATGGTTTCATTTACGTGGAATTGATCCTGGTCAATAGCTGAAATAAAGATAATCAATTAAATCCAGAACTTTTATTAGTAAGAAGGCTTTTTACATAGCGAGATTACAGACCTGATAAAAAAGGAGTTCCAATTCATTTATAATCTCTTATTGACATCCTGATTTTAATCAAATTTGTTTAAATTTACCTTAATGATCCTTTGGATGCGTAGAAGATATCACTTTTT
>CAZGGZ010000022.1:0-12822 GCA_964525415.1 uncultured Rikenellaceae bacterium
GGTAATTTTCTGGTTTATTTATTATGAAGTACCTGAAAAACACAAGAAAGTGTCGGCAGGCGAACTTGCTTACATAAACAGTGATACTGATGAAAAGGCTGAAACCAAAGAAACAGTTTCGTGGGGGAAACTTTTCAAGCGTCGCCAGACATGGCTCTTCTTCATTGGTAAGGGTCTTACGGATCCTGTTTGGTGGTTTTACCTGTTCTGGATTCCCGGCTGGCTTTCAACTGTAAGAGGTGCAGGTCTCAGTGTGGCAACGTTCGGATTGCCTCTTGCTTTCATTTATACAATTACAACAATTGGAAGCATAGGTGGTGGATGGATTGCCGGGTTTATGATAAATAAAGGAATGTCGCCTTTCAAAGCAAGAAGAATAACCATGCTTATCTTTGCCCTTCTTGTGGTTCCGATCGTATTTGCCCAATCACCATCAGTAAGCACCTGGGGTGCAGTCTGCCTTATTGCTCTTGCAGCAGCATCTCACCAGGCATGGTCAACTAACCTCTTCACATCTGTCTCAGATGCATTCCCCAAGAAAGCTGTAAGCTCAGTTACAGGAATCGGAGGCCTGGCAGGTGCTGCAGGCGGTGCCTTTATTTCAAAAATTGCTGGCGCCGTACTTCAGCATTTCAAGGACCTTGGGCATATTGAAACAGGCTATGTTGTGATGTTCACCGTTGCAGGAAGCGCTTATCTGCTGGCCTGGATAATAATGACTGTTTTTGCACCAAAGAACCAGAAAGTAGTTCTTGACTGAGTATGCCTTCAAGGAAAGCCAGGATAAAAGATATTGCTGCGCGAGCCGGTGTTTCAACCGGTACCGTCGACAGGGTCCTTCATGAAAGAGGCGAGGTAGCTGAAAAAACCAGGGAGAAAATAATGAAGATCATCAGCGATCTTGACTATTCGCCCAATTTCATTGCCAGAGCACTCCGGACGAAGAGAAGGCTTCACCTTGTTTCCCTTCTCCCCGAAGCAACAGAGGAGAATGCCTTCTGGTTGAAACATCCTCTGGGTTTGAAGAGGGCAATAAATGAACTTGATCCCTTCCCTGTGAAGCTTAGCCAGGTGACCTTTGACCTGCTTGATGAAAAGAACTTCCAGGAAAAAACAGGTCATGTTCTGAATCTTCGCCCTGACGGAGTCATCCTGGCTCCGATTTTCAAGGCAGAGTCAATTGACTTCTGCAACCGGCTGACCAGGAAACGTATACCTTTTGTTTTTCTCGATGCATGCATAAATGAAACCGAGTTTCTATCGTATACAGGCGAGGATATTTTTCAAAGCGGCAGGGTTGCAGGTCAGCTCACCGAAATGGTAACACCTGCAGGAAAAGATATTCTTATAATAAATATTGTAAGGAACCTTCAGAATGTTCATCATCTAAACACAAGGACCCAGGGATTCCTCAGCTATTTTTCGAAATCTAATAAAAAAAGGGGCAGAATAATCAAGCTGCTAATCTCTGATCCTGTACCTGAAAACATCCGTAAAGAAACAGGAAAAGCACTAAAAAAGAATAGTGGTATAAGTTCAATATTCGTGACCGGCTCGAAATCATATAAAATTGCGGATTTTGTCAGTTATTCAGGTATTGGTCCGCTGAATATAATCGGCTATGACCTCCTCGAGAAAAATGTATCGCACCTGAAATCCGGAACCATTAAATTTCTGATCGGACAGAGACCTGAGGAACAGGCTTATAAAGGGATCAGGAAGCTGTTCGAATTCCTTTCTTTGAACAAGGTTCCGGAGAAGATGGAATATCTTCCGATTGATATTGTGACCTCTGAAAACGTTAACTTCTTCATAAATGATCATTGATATAAAACTTTAAGTATGAAAAAACTGGGAAAATACTCAATAGGAATGGGTGACAGGTTCGGTCATCAGGGACGTGCCCAGCTTGAGGCAATTATTGAAGCAGCCAGGCAGGGTGTTGAAATAACCCCGGTATGGAACAAATCAAACAGGGAGCACAATATTATCGGCACCGTTCCCGGAGATGTCAGAAAGGAAGCTGATGCAGTTACAATAAAGGCAGGCTTTAAAAAGCCCTACTTCGTGGATGCTGATCACATTAACCTGGATACTGTTGACAGATTCATTGAGAGCTCTGACTTTTTTACGATTGATGTTGCATCATATATCGGCAAAAGAGCCGGAAATGATGAAATACAGGCTTTCCTTCAGAGCGCTGAAAAATATGAAGGCAAGCTGAAGATCCCGGGAATAAAGAAACCTTTTGAAGTCAGTATTAACCAGATAGCAGAGATAGCCTACAAGTATCTTTTCGCTGCGATCAAAGCCTGGGAGATCTTCAGAAAAATAGAAAAATCAAAAGGGAAAGGGAACTTTATAACAGAGGTTTCAATGGATGAAGTTCCTCATCCTCAGACTCCTGTTGAGCTGTTCTTTATTCTTAATATGCTCGGGGAGGAGAGTATCCCTGTACAGACTATTGCACCTAAATTCTCGGGAAGATTCAATAAAGGTGTTGATTATGTGGGTGATACGGAATATTTTGAAGAGGAATTTGAAGCTGATCTCCTGGTCATTGATTATGCAGTTCATGAATTCGGTCTTCCGGGCGATCTCAAGATGAGCATTCATTCAGGCTCCGATAAGTTTAAGCTCTATCCGGTTATCGGATCAGTAGTTAAAAAGTATGATAAGGGATTTCACCTGAAAACTGCAGGCACTACATGGCTTGAGGAAGTGATCGGGCTGGCTGAATCAGGTGGTAAGGCTCTTGAATTTGTAAAAGAAGTTTATTACAGATCGCTTGAGAAGACAGAAGAACTGTGCGCTCCGTATGCTGATGTGATAGATATCAATATTTCGAAGCTTCCCTCAATGACAGTGGTTTCAGGCTGGAGCAGCAAGAAGTTCGCTGATTCTCTGAGACATGTACCAGGCAATCCTTCATATAATCCTAATATGAGGCAGCTTGTTCATGTAGCCTACAAAATGGCAGCTGAGAGGATGAATGAGTATTTTAAGCTGCTGGAAGCAAATGAAAAAACAGTGGCAAAATGTGTTTTCGAAAACATGTATAAAAGACACGTATGCAGGTTGTTCGATATAAAGTAAACTATCTGTCGAGTTCCAAAGCAGCAAGTATGAACGGAGCTACTCCCTTGGTGTCGTTGACGACACGTTTTTCATTAATATAATATTCATACGATCCATCCCTGTAGGGATTACCACCGAGCCCGCAGCCGCCTACAATATTGTGCATTGTAAGAAGTCCCTTATCATCAACAGTGATAAGCTCTTTAATTATGCCGTTGAACGATGAGTCAGCGATCTCCAGGTATCTCCTTTCAAGATATCCCCTCTTTGCTCCGCGGGCAAAGACATAAGTAAACATTGCCGAACCAGAACCTTCCAGGTAATTGCCTTCCCTCCCGCCCTGGTTAAGAACCTGGTACCATATACCTGAATCGGGATCACGGACTTTCATGAGCGCATCGCAGGTCTTCTGAAGAATGTTTATCAGGGCATCCCTGTCAGGATGGTCAGCTGGCAGATAATCAAGTATATCCACAATTGCCATCAGGTACCATCCGGTTGCCCTGCTCCAGGGATAATGAGACTGTCCTGTTTCGGGATTGCACCATTTCTGCTCACGGCTTTCATCCCAGGCATGCATAAGCAGACCCGAAGAAGGATCAAGAGTTTTCTCGTAAATGACCTTCACCTGGAAAGCAGCCATATCGTACCACTCAGGTGCATTGAACTCTTTCGCATACTGAACCATGTATGTTGAAGCCATATAAATTCCATCGAGCCACATCTGCCAGGGATATATCTTCTTGTGCCAGTATCCGCCGATATTCGTCTTTGGATGTGTCTTAAGCTGTTCAATAAAATTATCGAGTGCTATCTTATACTCCGGAAGAGGATTTTTCCGATAGACTGTTAAAACATTTCTTCCCGGATAAATCCTGTCAAGATTATATTCTTCAAGCTTGTAATCAATGACTGATCCATCAGGCTGGACAAAGTACCTTACCCAGTCCTCCATGTACTTTGAATATGCAGGGTCAACATTTCCCATATTATCCATTGCCATACCCAGGAAAGCCACATCGTAAGCCCATTTAGGCTTTCCTGCAACATAGTGTATAAGGCTGTCGGAGTGAGAAATTACCGTATTTGCCATCCTTACCGACCATTTTTCCTGGTTTTTCCGGGTGCCTGCGTTCGAATTGCATCCGGAAAGAAGGATGATCAGTGCTGCAAAAAGTATGTTTTTCATAATAATCAATTTTGTGTTGTCATTCCTCCTACAGGTTTTGGCCATGTCATATGAAGGTCAAAAATCAGTATCTCGTTCATCCCCGGACGGACATATGAAGCTGGGCAGTAAAGTCTCTTCTGGGGACCAATATCCCAATAGCGGCCAAGATTATGTCCATTGACCCATACAACGCCTTTCCTGAAATTGGAAACATCAAAAAATGTATCACCTGTATAAGCAAGAGAAAAATCACCTTTGAAAAAGACACCTGGCTTATTGACGGTTTTCCCGGATGACCTCAGGTCGTAAATGAATTTCCTGTCCATTGGCAGATTATACACCTGCCAGTCAAGCAATTCTTCTCCGTCAAGAGCAACGTTTCCTGTAATACCTTTCCTGTCAAAGATATATGGACCATAATTAATGCGTCCCATCCCTTCAGCAAGTATCTCAAGAATATGATTTTCTGCATTTCTAACGGGAATTGTAATTGTATCAATTGCCTCCCTGCGGTCCAGGACCCCAAGATACTCGCCGTTTAGGAATACTGTTGCGTAGTCATGGATACCTTTAACAGTAAGCAATCCGTCTTTCCCGTCTTTAAGTTCTTTCCTGTAAAGTATGAAGCCATGGTCCTGACCAAACTCCTCAATGGACAGAGGTTTTTCGGATGCCACAGGTTCTGGCAGGTTATCCCATACAGATGTAAACCGTACCGGGAATATCAGCTCCACCTGTATTGCCGGAACCGGATCAGGAATTGTAGGAAGTTTTTCCTTCTTTGGAAGATAAGAACCGATAAGAGCGCGGAGTGCCATATACTTTGGAGTTGGCCTTCCCTGTTCATTTACCGGCGCATCATAATCATAGCTTGTTATGTCCGGTTCATAGCCTTGCCTTCCGGAGTTGGCTCCTGCCGTGAATCCGAAATTTGTACCGCCGTGTATTACGTAGAAGTTGAATGATTTCCTGTTATCCATCAGGAATCTGACCTCATTGATAAGTTCCGTAGTATCAGTTCTGGCCCATTCTTCGCCCCAGTGTGTAAGCCATCCGGGGTATGTTTCACTGCTGAACACCGGAACACCGGGATTCATTTTTGCTGCGAGGTCAAAATCAGCCTGTGAGCTTCCGGAATCAAGCCCCACTGCGCTTCCCGGCAGCGTTCCTCCTTCCAGCATTTTAATTGTCGGACCATCACCTGTGAAGGTGGGGATATCGATTCCGTTCTCAACCCATATATCTCTCAGTCTTGACATATAATTATGGTCATTGCTGAAGCTGCCATATTCATTTTCAATCTGTATCATCAGGATTGGTCCTCCCCTGGTTATGAGGTATGGTTTGATCTCTTCAGCAAACCTTGCCATATATCTTTCAGCCGCTTCCATAAACCGCGGATCCAGGGTTCTCAGCTTAATATCAGGATACTTCAGCAGATAGGAAGGGATGCCGCCGAGATCCCATTCAGCGCAAACGTATGGTCCCGGTCTTACGATAAGCCACATATCCTCTTCCTGCACTAATCTTATAAATTCTCCTATGTTGCGGTTGCCGGTAGAGAAATCGAAAATCCCCTCTTCCTCTTCATAATAATTCCAGAACACATATATTGAAATTGTATTACATCCCATTGCTTTTGCCATCTGAATTCTGTGTCTCCAGTATTCCAGGGGAATCCTTGCAGGATGCATCTCCCCGCTTATTATCTGAAATGGTTCACCATCAAGCAGAAACTCAGTTTCACTGAACTTAAATGTATGTTTCGGCTTTTTATCTGCCGCGGAAGCAGATATGAAAGGAACGATCAGGATAAAAAGGAATAATATAATTCGTTTAGTCATATTGTTATATTTCAATTTAATAATTCCCGCTCTCACGCACTCTCCCACTCACGCCCTCATTCTTAAATAGCCTGAAAACTATGCAGCTTTGCATAATAGCCGTTTTTCCTGCCGAGAAGTTCCTCATGTGTTCCTGTTTCGACAATTCTTCCTTCATCGATCACCACTATCAGGTCGGCGTGCTGAATTGTGGAGAGCCTGTGCGCTATCACTATCGAGGTCCTGTTCTCCATAAGCCTGATAATCGCTTCCTGCACAAATCGCTCCGACTCGGTATCAAGCGCCGAAGTAGCTTCATCAAGAATGAGGATCGGAGGATTTGCCATGATAGCTCTTGCTATACTTATCCTCTGGCGCTGACCTCCGCTCAGCTTGTTACCTCCCTCGCCCACGCTGTGTTCGTATCCTTTTTCGGTTTCCATTATAAAATCATGGGCATTTGCAATTCTGGCAGCATTGGTCACATCGGTCATTTCAGGATTGTCAATCCCGAACGCAATATTCTCAGTGAAGGATGTGTTGAAAAGTATAGGTTGCTGGCTGACTATACCCATAAGATCCCTCAGGTTAGCTATCTTAAGATCTCTGATATCAACTCCATCGATCATTATAGCTCCCTGATCGGGATCGATGAACCGGGGCATAAGGTCGGCCATGGTCGATTTGCCGGCGCCCGATTTACCTACAACAGCTACTGTCTGTCCTTTCTTTATCCTGAGGTTAATATCCTTGAGAACAGGTTCGTCGTTATATGCATACCACACACTCCTGAATTCTATGGAATCCTTAAACTCCCTGACAGGAAGTGCATTCTCTTTCTCGGTTATCTTCTCCCTGGCTTCAAGGATCTGGTCAACCCTGTCAATTGAAGCCATTCCTTTCTGAACACTGAACCATGCAGTCGTAATATTCTTTGCAGGCTGAATTATCTGAGAGAAAATAATCAGGTATGCGATAAGACGGTCAGGAGTCATATGGGCTTCTCCTTTGAGGGCAAGCATACCTCCGATATACATTAGTATGATGATGACAATGGTAGAAAGAAATTCACTCAGCGGTGAAGCCAGGTAATACTTTCGTATGACTCTCTTGAATATCTTGGAGTATTTTTCATTTGTGATTCCGAAAATGCCCTTCATTTTCTTCTCGGCATTGAATCCCTTTATTATCCTTAGCCCTGAAAGCGTCTCTTCTACAACCGACAGCAGCTGCCCAAGGTTCTGCTGACCGAGAAGGGATGAACTGCGAAGTGTCCGGCTTACCCGTCCAATAAGCCAGCCGCTGACAGGAAGCAGAGCCAGCGCGAACATTGTGAGCTGGTAACTGCTTACAAACAGATATACAACAAAAATCAGGATGTATATTGGATCTCTGTAAAGCATTGTAAGAGAAGACATTACTGATATTTCTATCTCCTGAACATCATTTGAGATCCTTGTCATCAGATCGCCTTTACGCGCATCCGTAAAGTATGATAATGAAAGGTTAAGGATCTTGTCGTACATTTTCTTCCTCAGATCACGGACTGTACTTGCCCTTATGAATGCCATGCTGTTATTTGCCAGGAAAATGAATCCGTTCTTGAGGAAGCTGGCACCGATGAAGATTATGCTGACCAGCAGTAGAGCGCCCCCCTGTCCATATTTATCAATGAATTCAGCAAGATAGAATTTGAAGAACTGGGTAAGGTAATCAAATGTCATCTGGAATTTTCCGGGATCAGGGACACTCTCCACCCTGTTGAAAAGGATATTGAGGAATGGAATGGCCAGTGTATATGAAACAAGCGCAAATAAAGCGCTCAGCATATTGAAGAGAATGCTCTTAACTGCCGGCCTTTTGTACGGTGCAATATATTTAAGAAGAAGTCGGATTTTGTTCATTGCGCCATATATCGGATTAAAAACCAGTGAAGTTAAAAGGAGTGATCTCCTTCAGCTCTGCTTTCAAAGCTTCGCTAACATCAAGGTTTTCAATAAAGAAGCGTATTGTCTCACTGGTGACTTTTTGGTCTGTCCGGGTAAGCTCAAGAAGGGCTTCATAAGGTTTTGTATAACCCTCCCTCCGCAGAATAGTCTGGATGGCTTCAGCCACCACAGCCCAGTTGTTATCAAGGTCGTTTCGTATTTTTTCTGTATTGACAATAAGCTTATTGAGTCCTTTTAGAATGGAATTGAATGCCAGAACTGAATGACCTATCGGAATACCGATATTCCTCAGAACTGTTGAATCGGAAAGATCACGCTGCAATCTTGATACCGGAAGTTTCTCCGACATATGCCCGAATATTGCATTGGCGTACCCCAGGTTGCCTTCGCCGTTTTCAAAATCGATCGGATTGATCTTATGGGGCATAGCTGAAGAGCCAATTTCACCCTTCTTTATTTTCTGTCTGAAATAATCCATTGAGATATATGTCCACATATCACGGGCAAGGTCAATAAGAATCACATTTATCCTCCGCATGTTATCAAAAAGCGCCGCAAGATTGTCATAATGTTCGATCTGCGTGGTCGGGTGTGAGCGCTGCAGTCCAAGCTCTTCATTTACAAAATTGTTTGCAAAAGTCATCCAGTCAATATCGGGGTATGCTGCCTTGTGGGCGTTCATGTTGCCTGTAGCGCCTCCGAACTTGGCTGAATATGGTATCTGTCCGAAGTATTTTGATTGTTCATCGATCCTGGCTATGAAGACAGCAATCTCTTTGCCAAGCCTGGTAGGCGAAGCCGGCTGTCCATGTGTCCTTGCAAGCATGGGTATATCTTTCCATTCATCTGCTATCGCCGCGAGTTCTTCCCTGAGTTCAAAAAGGACAGGGAAATAAACATTGATGAGAGCATCCTTCATTGACAATGGTATAGCCGTATTATTGATATCCTGGGATGTAAGTCCGAAATGGATGAACTCGCTCCATTTGCCCCACCCTGAATGAAAGAACTTCTCCTTAAGGAAATATTCCACAGCCTTAACATCATGGTTGGTGATCTTTTCCCGTTCCTTTACCTTCTCAGCATCGGCAATTGTAAGATCTTCATATATTGAGCGCAGAGCCTTGTAATTGTCTTTCCTGAAATCACTTAGCTGAGGGAGTGGAATATCGCACAGGGCGATGAAATATTCAATTTCGACCATCAGGCGATATTTGATGAGCCCAAACTCCGAGAAGTAGAGATCAAGTTCATTTACCTTATGCCTGTACCTTCCGTCAAGCGGGGATATGGCAGTAAGAGAATTTAAATCCATTAGAAGTAAGTTTGAGTTTCCAAATGTACTAACGATATATACAAAAGTAGTATTTTTAGAGGTCGTAAAAAAATTGAATTTCAGCCAATAGTCCATAAGAGGTAAAAACCATCATGTCTGCAGAAAAAATAAGGATCTCAGCCGTTAAGTACGCCAATACATATCCTTTTTTATATGGAATGACCAAAACCGGATTTGACAAAAAAGTAATCATTGAAACCGATCATCCGGCTCAATGCGCCGAAAAACTCATCAGCGGGAAGGTTGATATTGGACTGATTCCTATTGCAGCATTTCCTCTGATGAGGGATTATTTTATAATTACTGACTATTGTCTTGGAGCCTACGGGAAAGTAAGAACAGTAATGCTATTAAGCAATTGCCCGTTTTCAGAGATCAAATCAATAAATCTTGATTATCATTCACGATCATCAGTAAACCTGGCAAGGATCCTGGCAAAGAATTTCTGGAAGCGGGAATTCACCTGGCAAAACACCTATAAAGGTTTTGATCTTCTTCATATAGCTGACAATGAAGCTGTAGTGCTGATAGGTGATCAGTGCTTTGCTTATGAAAGCAGGTTCAGATACAGGACAGATCTGGCTGAAGAGTGGCACAGGTATACCGGGCTTCCATTTGCATTTGCATGCTGGACTGCAAATAAAAAGCTTGATAATGAATTCATTAAAGAGTTCAATAATGCTCTTTCTGCCGGAGTGAACGATATACCTTCAGTTGTAGAGAAATATAACAAAACCGGGACAATAAGAGGTGAAGAACTCCGGATCTATCTCACTGAAAATATTGATTTTGATCTGAATGATGACAAACGGAAAGCTATAGATCTGTTCCTGGAACTTATGACCGAATTATACTAAAATATCATTATCTTTGAAAATATTAAAATCCGCAATCCGAAATCCGCAATCCGAAATTTAAACCATAATACCATGAGAAAGACAATCACTTTCAATGAACTCCGGAAGATAAAAGATCAGTTACCCTCCGGAAGTATTAAAAAAATTGCAGAGAGCCTTGATCTGCACGAAGATACGGTAAGGAACTACTTCGGAGGGAGAAATTTTGAAACAGGACAAAGCATCGGAATTCATTTTGAACAGGGACCGGACGGAGGTATCGTGACATTTGATGATACAACAATCCTTGATATGGCCAAGAAGATGATTAAGGAATAAATCTTTTGGGTACCAGGTTAAAGCAACCTGCTTTATCTGTTAATTATTTCACAATAAAAATCCGGGATACTAAATAAAAAATGATCTCTGATATTGCCTATCTGCCAGAGTATCTTTATATACAGAAGATTTTTTAATTCTTGTTTAATTTAAGTTCTAAATTCCTGGTAATATAAAGACTTAGATTGTAATAGTACTTATTGCACATCGCATATTAATAGAAAATACTCTTAAAATTCCCGCATAATTGCCAATAATACTATCGTCCGAACGACAGTATATTTGTTTCAAACTTGTTCACGGAAAAATGCTCGATTTATTATTAAATCAGGCTGCAGGACAACAACCTGCCAGAGCAGGGACGAAGGTCAGCTATCAAGCTGACAAACCTGTAAAAAGCTTAATGAAGGCTGTCTCGTGGCGGATTGTAGGCACACTTGATACAATGCTAATAAGCTACTTCATCACAGGCAGGGTGACTGTAGCAATTTCGATCGGGAGCATTGAGGTTATCACTAAAACTATACTCTACTATTTTCATGAGAGAGTATGGGTGCACATCCACAGAATCAGATTAAATATATTAAGAAGGTCAAATGGGAGAAGAAATGAATTTAACAGAGATGAGAAGGATGCTCAACGGAAAAACAATCGAGGAATCAATAAGAATACTAGTCTCGTTATTTCCCGGCAGGGTAGTTTTTACGACCAGTTTTGGAATTGAAGACCAGGTAATTACCCATATAATTTTTAATAACCATTTACCTGTTGAGGTTGCAACACTTGATACTGGCAGGTTATTCCCTGAAACCTATAAGGTCTTTAATGAAACAATCAAAAAATACCATGAAAATATTCAGGTATATTTACCCGATCATGAGGCTATTGAACAAATGCTGACAAAAAAGGGGCCTTATAGCTTCTATTATTCCAAGGAGGACAGACTCGAATGCTGCAAACTACGAAAGGTGGTTCCTCTTAATAAATTACTAAAGAATAAAAAATGCTGGATAACCGGTATAAGGGCTGATCAGTCCGGCAATCGTGCAAAAATGGATTGGCTGGAGTATGATGAAAAAAAGTACATTTTCAAGTTCCATCCAGTCTTTAATTGGTCTTTTGATGATGTAAAAACGTTCATTAAGGAAAACGATATACCATATAACAGTCTTCACGACAAAGGATTTGTAAGTATCGGGTGTGAACCATGCACCAGATCTGTGGAATCCGGTGAAGACTTTCGCGCCGGAAGATGGTGGTGGGAGAATGGAAGCGAGAAAGAATGCGGAGTACATATAAGATAAAAAATGAGCAAAAGGCTGCATCTCAGTGATAAACATATAAAAGAACTTGAGGATGAGGCAATTTTTGTAATGAGGGAAGTTGCCTCTCAGTTTGAGAAAAAAGTAATTCTTTTCTCAGGGGGTAAAGACTCGATTGTGCTTGTACACCTGGCAAAAAAGGCATTCTGGCCTGCAAAAATGCCGTTCAGTCTTCTGCATATCGATACAGGTCATAATTTTGAAGAGACTCTCAAATTCAGGGATGATCTGGCAAAAGAGCTTGGTGTTGAACTGATAGTCAAGCTGGTACAGGATTCTATTGACCAGGGCAAAGTTAAAGAGGAAACCGGTGTAAATGCCAGCAGGAACAAGGCACAATCAGTCACGCTTCTTGACGCCATAGAAGAATTGAAGATCGATGTCGCTGTCGGAGGAGGCCGGCGCGATGAGGAAAAAGCAAGGGCAAAGGAGAGATTCTTCTCACACAGGAATGAATTCGGGCAATGGGATCCCAAGAACCAGAGACCTGAACTATGGTATATCTTCAACGGTCATAAGAATATGGAAGAACATTTCAGGGTTTTCCCGATCAGCAACTGGACAGAACTGGATGTGTGGCAGTATATCATGAAGGAAAAGATCAGATTGCCTGATCTCTATTATACACATCGACGCAAGATATTCGAGAGGAACGGAGTATATCTTGCTTGGGCGCCGTTCATGCAGCTTAACCCGACCGAGAAAGTATTTGAAACTGATGTCAGATGCCGGACAATCGGCGATATAACGTGTACCGGGGTAACTCTATCAAAAGCCGAATCACTCGAAGAGATCGTCACAGAAATTGCTGCTACAAGGGTAACTGAAAGAGGCGGAAGGTATGATGATAAAAGATCGGAAGCTGCTATGGAGGACAGGAAGAAAGAAGGGTACTTCTAAAGACGTAGGGCACAGGGCGTAGGGCGAAGGGCAAACGATAATTGAAAGAAATTGCAATGGGAATTAAC
>CAZGGZ010000022.1:12922-35192 GCA_964525415.1 uncultured Rikenellaceae bacterium
AGGGCGTAGGGCGAAGGGCAAACGATAATTGAAAGAAATTGCAATGGGAATTAACGGGAAAAATAAATATAAAAGCCTGCTGAGATTTACCACCGCAGGGAGTGTGGACGACGGGAAGAGCACTCTGATCGGCAGACTGTTGTACGACAGCAAGTCGATATTTGAAGACCAGATGAATCATATTGTTGAGTCGAGTAAACGCTTAGGTAAAGAAGAGGTTGATCTTTCTCTTCTTACAGATGGTCTTCGAGCTGAAAGGGAACAGGGTATCACTATTGATGTTGCCTACAGGTATTTTGCAACACCTGAACGTAAATTCATAATAGCCGACACACCAGGTCATATTCAATATACCAGAAATATGGTAACCGGCGCAAGCACGGCAGATCTTGCAGTAATTCTGGTTGACGCAAGAAAAGGGGTGCTTGAACAGACTGTAAGGCATACATTTATAGCAGCGCTTCTGGACATCAGACATTTAATATTCTGTATCAACAAAATGGATATGCTCGGCTTCTCAGAGAATATCTTTTTAAAAATAAAGGAAGATCTTATGGATCTCTCATCCAAGCTGAAGACTGAAGATGTGCATTACATTCCCATAAGTGCAAAATACGGTGATAATGTAGTGCAGCCGTCCGAAAATATGAAATGGTATCATGGAAGAACATTCCTGAAGCTTATCGAAACAATTGAAATAAAGAAAGACAAAAACTCCTTTGGAGCCCGATTTCCGGTACAGGCTGTAATAAGACCTCTTTCAGAAGTTCATCACGACTACAGGGGTTATGCCGGCAGGGTAGCCGGTGGAACTTTCACTAAAGGTGATACTGTAACAATACTTCCGACAATGATCAGGTCAAAGATCTCATCAATTGATGTTATGGAAAAGAGGCTCGATAAGGCTATAAATGGCGATTCTGTTACGATTACACTTGAAGATCAGGTCGATGTCAGCAGAGGTAATCTGATCGTAAAGGAAAATGAATTGCCTGAATCAGGACAAGACATAAATCTGATGATATGCTGGTTTAACGAGATTCCTCTTAAGGTCGGAGGCAGATATCTGGTCAGGAATTACAGTAACGAAACAGCATGCCTGATAAAGTCAATCGTTTATAAAATGAATATCAACACGCTGGAAAAAGAGGAAGGCAATAATGAAATCAGGATGAATGATATAGCCAGTATCACGATCCGTACAGCCAAACCTCTCTTCTACGATGCATATAAAAAAAACAATATTACCGGCAGCCTGATCTTTATTGACGAGGGTACAAATGAGACTATGGCTGCAGGGATGATAGAATAATGGTGCGACAGTATGACAGAATTACTTCTCCCCTTCCTCGAATAGACGGAGCTGTCCTCCCTCTACATCATCTTCTGATTCAAGATTGGAAACACTCACCCCAAGCAACCTTATCCTGCTGCCCTTCAGTTCCAGTGATTTACGAATTTCAGAAACTTCCCTGTGAAGGGTATCAAAATCCCTGATATAATGCCGGATTGTCCTGCTCCTTGTGATCTGGGTAAAGTCCGAGAACTTGATCTTCAGGGTAATGGTTTTTCCTGTTGTTCCGGCTTGTTCAAGACGTTCCATCAGTTCTTTTTCAACCTTATATAGCTCAGCAATAATTTCAAATGAGGTAGTCAGGTCCTTATCATAGGTCAGTTCCGTACCAATTGATTTCCGCTCAGATTCAGGTTCCACAGGACGGTCGTCAGTACCTCTTACAATATCGTAATAAAACTTCCCGACCTTTCCGAAATTCCTTATCAGGTCGGGCAATTCCCACTTTTTCAGATCAATGCCCTTATGGATACCCAGTTTATGCATCTTTTCTGATGTAACTTTTCCTATGCCGAAGAACTTTTCAATAGGAAGGTCGTTGATAAAACCCTCTGCATCAGATGGTTTAATAACAAATAAACCATCAGGTTTCTTTATTTCCGAGGCAATCTTTGCCAGAAACTTATTGAATGAAATACCTGCAGAAGCCGTAAGACCGGTTCTCTGCCTTATTTCCTTCTTGATCTCTTTGGCAACAAGTGTAGCTGATCCGATATTTTTCTTATCGGCAGTTACATCCAGGAAAGCCTCATCAATTGAGAGCGGTTCAACAGTATCGCTGTACTCTTTGAATATTTCGAATACCTTATCTGACAATTCGTTATATCTTTCAAATCGGTGCTTCACGAAGATCAGGTCAGGACAAAGCTTTTTCGCCGTTACAGATGGCATGGCCGATCTCACTCCGAATTTACGGGCTTCATAACTGGCTGCTGCCACCACATGTCGTACCCCGCTCCCGCCTACGGCTACAGGCTTGCCTCTCAGCTCAGGATTATCCAGCTGCTCAACTGAAGCAAAAAAAGCATCCAAATCTATATGAATAATCTTCCGCATAATAAAGGCTCAGGGCGAAGGGCTCAGGGCGAAATATTTTAAAGTTCAGAACCTAAAGTTAATCGTAAAATTCTTATCCTCACCCTTTCTCCTATTCTCCCCTTCATATTTTAATTACCACAAATCCCGTCTTTTATTAAATTCGCAATAAAAAATGAAATGAAGGTACTGGGAATAAATTGTAGTCCAAGAAAGGGAGGAAATACTGAAATACTTATAAAAGAAGTATTCAGGTCACTTGAAGAAAACGGAGTTAAGACAGAATTCTTCCAGCTCGGAGGGAAGAAGGTGAATGGCTGCATTGCCTGTATGAAGTGCAGGAAAGCAAAGGACGGAAAGTGCCATCAGAAGAATGATGTACTGAACAAGGTCATACTGAAAATGGTAAAAGCTGATGCGATCATTATAGGTTCACCTACATATTTTTCAGATCTCTCAACTGAAGCCAAGGCTCTTATTGACGTGGCAGGATATAGTCTCCGTGGAGCCGGGAATCCGCTGAAGAAGAAGCTTGGAGCAGCAGTCATTTCAGTCAGAAGGACCGGTGCTATTCATGCTTTCGATAGTATCAATCATTTCTTTCTTATCAATGAAATGATTATTCCGGGATCTTCCTACTGGAATATCGGTGTTGCAGGTCAGAAAGGGGAAGTCATCAATGATGAGGAGGGTATGCAGACGATGAGGGTGCTCGGGGATAATATAGCATGGTTGTTGAAAAAGTTGAAGGGAGTTGAAGGGAGTTGAAGGAGGTTGAAAAGAGTTTAATTGCACGACAATAGAAAAGCCGCCCTTAGTTTTCGCTCAGGACGGCTTTTATGCAGTTAATTTTATCTAGTAGCTCTCTCTTTCAACGTAATGTGTATGCAGAAGTTCATGCGCTACATGACTGTTGGGTTTTCCAAGGAACTCCTTGTAGATTGCTATCACATCGGGATTTTCATGCGATTTACGGAGAACCATATGTTCATCCTCAGAATAGATGGCTTTCATACGCTTCTTCCTGATCTCCATGCTGGTTGGAATTGGCTGACCGCCGCCTCCGAGACATCCGCCCGGACATGCCATTATCTCAATAAAGTGATAAGGTGATTTCCCTTTCCTTACTTCCTTCATGATCTTATTTGCATTAACAAGTCCATGCGCTATTGCAACTTTAAGTTCAGCGCCTTCAAGGAATTTCCAGTCCTTGGTGCAACCTTCAATTTTTATTGTGGCTTCCTTTACTCCTTCCATCCCGCGGACAGGAGTAATATTAAGATTTGTAAACGGTACTTCCTTACCTGTAACTATCTCATAGGCAGTACGCAGGGCAGCTTCCATCACACCTCCTGTTGCACCGAATATGACACCTGCACCCGTTGAGTCACCCATGATTGAATCGTATTTTGCCGATTCAAGGTTTCTGAAATCGATGCCTGCCTGCTTGATCATCACGGCAAGTTCCCGGGTAGTAAGAACATAATCAATGTCCTTGTATCCGCTTGCTCTCATTTCCGGCCTGTCTGCTTCATATTTCTTGGCTGTGCACGGCATTATTGATACTGAGACGACTTTTGAAGGATCAAGCTTCATCTTTTGTGCATAGAAAGTCTTGGCCAGAGCGCCGAACATCTGCTGAGGTGATTTGCATGTCGACAGATTATGAAGGAACTCGGGGTATTTATGCTCTATGAATTTGATCCATCCGGGAGAGCATGAGGTAAACATCGGAAACGCTATTTTTTTATCCCCATCAACAAGAGCTTTCCTGAGCCTTGTCAGCAGTTCTGTTCCCTCCTCCATGATCGTCAGGTCAGCTGTGAAGTCGGTATCGAGAATTGAATCAAAACCAAGCTGCCTCAGAGCAGTTACCATTTTCCCGGTAACCCTTTCACCCGGATCATAACCAAGGTCTTCTCCCAGGGCTACTCTTACTGCGGGTGCAGTCTGAACGATAACATGTTTTTCCTTATCATATATAGCATCCCACACCTGGTCGATATAAGTTTTCTCAACAAGAGCGCCGGTAGGACAGCGGTTCACGCACTGTCCGCAATTTGTACACACAACGTGACTCATCGGCCTGTCATGGAACGATGAAATCTTCTGGAGCATACCCTTGTTTGCAACAGCTATTGCAGAGATATGCTGCAATTCGGTGCATGTCCTTACGCAGCGCTGGCAATGAATGCATTTGCTGTCATCCTTTATGAACGATGGTGATGATCTGTCAATTGTATACGGGTGATCTTCAACCAGATCAAGGAATATCGTATCACCAAATGCAAACTCGTTTGCCAGAGCCTGCAGCTCGCATTTCTGGTTTTTGTAACATTTGGTACAATCTGATCTGTGCTCTGAAAGAAGAAGCTCAACAATATGCTTACGGGCATTTCTTACCTTCAGTGTATTGGTATGGATATCCATACCTTCAGCTGCCGGCATGGCGCAGGCTGCTATCAGAGTCCTCGCTCCCGTCTGTTCAACGACACAAACCCTGCAGTTACCTGCAACGCAAAGATCGGGGTGGTTGCATAATGTAGGTATATTTATATTAAGTCTCCTGGCAGCGTCGAGAACTGTTGTTCCCTGCTGAACTGAGACTCTCTGGTTATTTATACTAAGATTTATCATTATTCCTGTATATTATAATTTTAATAGATTATCTCTTCCCTGAAGTTCTCGACAATTGTCCTGAAAGCATTGCCCACCGACTGTCCAAGGCCGCATTTTGAAGCAACCTTCATGGTATCAGCCAGTTTCAGCAATTCATTCAGGTATGTTGATTTTACTTCTCCTTTTTTGACCTTTTCAACACCTTTAACCAGCTGCTGGCATCCTACCCTGCAGGGTGTGCACTGACCGCATGATTCTTCTGCGAAGAAGTCGAGATAATTGTGAAGAACGTTATACATTGACCGTGAACTATTGAAAAGCTTCATGGATCCGCCGGTAGGTACACCTTCAAAGCCGATGACTGTATATGCAAATTTCTTCCTTGGCACGCAGAAGCCTGATGCGCCTCCAACCTGCACTGCCTTGGTATCACCGTCACCGAATTCATTTACGAATTCCTGAACCGACATTCCAAGTTCAAGCTCGAAGATACCCGGTGTGGGAGTATCTCCTGATATGGAGAATACCTTGGAACCTCTTGAGTCTTTTGTTCCAAGCTGGCTGTATGACTCAGGCCCATGCCTGATGATCATCATTGCTGTGACCAGGGTCTCAACATTGTTGATGGAAGTAGGTTTGCCGAAAACACCTGAGGTTGTCGGGTAAGGAGGCTTGTTGCGCGGTTCTCCCCGTCCGCCCTCAACCGATTCAAAAAGTGCGCTCTCCTCGCCGCAGATGTACGCTCCGCTGCCGAGACAATAATTTATTTTAAAGTCGTAACCTATTCCGTCTATCATCTTGTGGAATGATTCCAGTTCCTTCATTAGCTGCGGGAGTAAAAACCTGTATTCTCCCCTCAGATATACTATACCGTGTTTTGCACCGATAGCTTTGCCGGCAATAACCATTCCTCCGTAAACCTTATAGGCAACCTTGTCGAGTATCTCCCTGTCCTTGAATGTTCCGGGTTCACCTTCATCAGCATTGCACACTATATATTTTTCAGGTTCCTTTACGGCTGCAGTATATTTCCATTTCAGCCCTGTAGGGAAACCGGCGCCTCCGCGTCCTTTCAGCCCTGAATCAAGCACCTGCTGGATGATTTCATCACTCTTCATCTTGTAGGCTTTCGTCAGAACCTCTTTTGAATCTACTTTTTCAAAAATAAGATCTACTTTATTAAGTCCTCTTTTTTCCATGATTTCAGGGTATTATTTCTTTTGCATATATCCTTTGATGATCTCAACGATCTTCTCCGTAGTAAGCTCGGTATAGGGTATCTCGTTAATCAGAATTGCCGGAGCCTTATGACACCATCCGATACAATTGGTCTCAATCAGGCTGAACTGCTGATCGGCAGTCGTCTCACCTACCTTTATCTTCAGCATATCTTCAAGGGTCTGTATTATTTCACCTTTCCCTTTCATTGAACATGTAATTGTTTTACAGACTCTTATTACATACTTGCCTCTCACCTTCGTGTCAAGGAAAGTATAGAAAGAAGCAGTTCCGTATACATCAGCTGCCGAGATATCAAGCTCTTTTGCTACCTCGACCATGGCTTCATCTGTAAGATAATTATGTCTTTCGACTATACCCTGGAGTATAGGCATAAGACTCTCCCTGCTGCGGCCATGCTTGTCGGATAACTCCTTTACAAGATTTCCTACGTGGTACATATCTATTTGATTTTTAATTAATTAATAAATATTCTTAATCTAATTCTGGCTTATTGAAAAGCGGCGTCAATTTAATAACAATACTGCTTATAAAAAACTTATAAAAGTCATAGTTATTAATTTAGAATGAAAATAAAGAATGGCGCAAAAGCGTAATGGCTTAATGGCGCAACGGTAAAAAGTCATTAAGTCGTTTGAAGTGAAAGACTGCAGGACTGCACGACTTGCAAGACCTGCAGGACGTTACTCCTCAGCTTCTATAGCTATCGTGCTTAGCAGAGTAATGTTCTGAATATTCGAGTAATCGTATTGATAAAGACCATCATCCCCGATCATTACAAGGACGTTGTCTATAGGTATGACGTCGTAGGCATTTATTGATGGATAGCTGAACACAAGGTTTGCCGATATAAGCCATGGATTCTGTGCATCATATATTTTAAGCCCGGCATCTCCGTCGCAGATAAAGAGCAGGTTGCCGCTTTTTCCAAGCCCGTGCGGATTTTTCATTGCAAACGAGCTCACAATAACAGGACTTGAAAGGTTCTTAATATTAATAACATCAAGGCGGTTGACAAGACCTCCGCATGTAGTTCCCGACCTTAGCGTCACATAAGCCAGGGTATCATCAACCACTACAGGATCGCAGCTTCGGATATGTGAGAAAGAGGATATCCTGGTGAGGCTTAGCGGATTTGTGATATCATATATTATCATTCCGGTGGTTGTCCCCAGGAACATATTCTTTTCCGTAAGGAACATAGTTTCAATTCCCCATCCTGCATAAAACTCGAAGAGCTTTCCGGGATCTGATTTCTCAGTAATATCATAAAGAGCAATATTGTTACCGTCAAGGAGGTAAAGAACATCATTCTTTATCCCGAAACGAGCCATTGATCCGCCTATGCCAACTCCGTTGCCCGATACTCCTCCGCCTGAGTATGATGTCTTATAGTTAGAACTTGCCAGAGCTCTTATTCCATCAGTTTCATAGTATGGATAATAGACCGGATTGTTATATACTCTTTCCTTTATGGTCTTCAGTTCCCATTCCAGTACTACGCCTTTGTCCTTATCAACGCTTGCCTGCGGGTAATCATTATCCACCGGAGGTACAGTATAAGGAAGGACATTAGTTACCCTTCCCACTTCATTAATATTTTCTATATCCTGAACATCAATTGCCACCAGATCGACATAGCTGTCGGTATATAATATATTACCGGAAATAGCCATATCGACTGCCCCGGGGACGTTGATAAAAGCCTTCTTAAAGGGAGCTGACGGGTCGGAGTTGTCAAAAACATGGATCCCTTTGAGCTCCTCCACTACAAAAATGAAATTATCCTTGAAATAAATCTTTCCCGGATCTGAAAGCGGAACATCCTGCTTAATTTCAACAGCATCCCTGAGATCGCTGTAGGTCATGTAAACAGGAGCATTGCCCTTGTATTCCTTGTAAGTAGTGTCTTCACAGGATATCAGCAATAAGATCGAAATTGAAAAGAAAACAATTGGAATGATTTTTGCTTTCATAATAGGCAGGTTTAGTTTCCGGTTTATATCAACACAAAAATCATGCTAAACCTGATAACCTTAAAACCTTTCTTTATGAAAAAACAAACTCTTATCATTATCATCCTTATTATCACTGCACTACAGATATACGGACAAAAAACAAAGGATGCTCTTTATCTGAAAAACGGAAGCAAGATATACGGCAAACTGGTGGAAGCCGATTCTCTGCATTATAAATTTCAAACCTCCGACGGCAGTGTAATGATCTACCCGATCCGCGAAGTGGAAAAGTTTGCTAAGGAAGCTCCCTATTTTGACGGACGAAAAACAGAAGCATTCAGCTTTTCGCTGGAGGCAGGGTTTCTTGTTGGTCCCCAGAATTCAAGATACAACGCACCTTTCAGCTTTGATTTTATAGCCGGATATACTTTCATAACCAATACCACTTTAAGCCTGGGGTCGGGAGTTTTTTTTGTCGGACGCCCCTTTACTCCGATCGTTGCTGAGTTCAGGCAGGTTCTTTACGACAGGAAAACAAGCCCTTATATATTTATCAGGGGAGGCGGTATAGTACCATTCGGAGGTGATGGAGTTGAAGAAAATCCTGACTATTACTATAACCAGGATTACAATATACCAAAAAACTACAAGGGAGGAGGATCATTCCTCGCAGGAACAGGTATATCATGGGCATATGAGGATTATGAGTTCAACCTGAGCTTTGCCTACAGGTATGCACATTTCACGTACGAGGAAAGAGAATATAACCTTGGAGAAGTAACTTATAAAGAGAACCTTAACAGACTGGAGATCAAGTTAGGTTTCAGGTTTTAAATCAGAAAATAATATCAGCAGATACGCGGAAGCTGAACACCCGAAGGCATATCAAGTATCCTTGATCCACCTGCGGCTGTCTTTAAAACCACCATTTTTTCATACTCTTCAGTTATCTCACCGATAACCGAAGATTCTTTCCCCAGAGGATCATGTTTTAATATACCGAGTATTTCTTTTTCTGAACCTGCTTCTGCAACGATAAGCACCTTGCCTTCATTTGCAAGGTAAAGCGGATCAAATCCCAGCATCTCGCAGACTCCCCTGACAGGCTCATCAACCGGAACATCAGGTTCATTGATGGAAATCCCGGTCCCCGTCATTTCCGCAAGCTCGTTAAGTACTCCTGCAAGTCCTCCACGGGTAAGGTCGCGCATGAAGTGCACGCCGCTGCATTTATTCAGAACTCCTGCAATCATATTGTTCAGCGGCGCACAATCGGAAACAACGGGTGCGCTGAAACTGAGATTGTTTCGTGCACCCAGAACTGCTATTGAATGGTTTCCGAGTGAACCGTTAATGATCAGCTTATCACCTGCTTTTACCCGGCCGCCTGTACTTATATGGTTCCTTTCTCCATCGAGGGTCCCTGTTCCTGAAGTTGTAATAAAAATCCTGTCACATTTCCCTTTACCGACAACTTTTGTGTCTCCTGCAACGATCTTCACACCTGCTTTCACAGCAGCTTCAGCCATGGAATCAGTGATAATTACAAGGTCACTAAAAGGGAATCCTTCTTCAATAATAAATGAACATGCTATATATTCCGGTTTTGCTCCCGATACTGCAAGGTCATTCACCGTTCCGCAAACAGAAAGCTTTCCTATGTTGCCTCCCGGGAAAAATACCGGATCAACAACATAAGCATCAGTAGTAAAAACAAGTGTGCTGCCTGGTTTCTTAAGAATAGCTGAATCGGTCAGAGGTTCAGGCATTCCGAATTTCTTCACGAACAGATCCCTGATCAGCTCATGAGTCTGCCTGCCGCCGCTGCCGTGATTCAGAGATATGAGTCTGGTCATTTGTCACGATTGTATTTGTACCAGGTATTGCATGATCCTTCACCGGACACCATGCAGGCTCCAACCGGATTTTCCGGCGAACAGACACCAGCGAAAAGAGGGCATTGATCAGGATCCTTCAAACCCCTTAGAATTTCAGGGCATATGCACATCTTATTATCTTCATGATATTCAACTGTAACAGGCATTAAATGCTCAGCACTGAATTTCTCATATCTCTTCCCCGGAATCAGCCCGCTTTTCGGGATCATTCCAAAGCCCCGCCAGTAAGCATCTGAAGTAATGAATACCTCTTCCAGGCTTTTCTGCGCAAGGAGATTACCATCCTCAGTTACTGCCCTGCGATACTGAATTTCCACTTTCGGATGGTCCCTGTTGACCTGTTCAATAAGCATCAGGATAGCCTGAAGGAGATCAGTCGGCTCAAAGCCTGCAATAACACATCCGAGCTGATATTTTTCAGGCAGAAAATTAAAAATTGATGATCCGGTTATTGCAGCGACATGCCCCGGACAGATAAACCCATTCAGTTTTGTTCCTTCCCTGACAATTGCTTCCATGGCAGGCGGCATCACTTTATGTGCGCTCAACACAAAGAAATTGCCAACATGCTCTCTATCGGCCTGTTTTATTGTTACTGCAGTACCCGGAGCTGTTGTTTCAAAACCTATTCCAAGGAATAGTATCTTTTTCTGCGGATTTGATTTTGCTGTCTCAAGAGCGTCCAGTCCTGAGAAGACGATCCTGACATCTGCGCCAGCCGCTGTTTGTTTTTCCAGTGAGGATACCGATCCGGGAACGCGTATCAGGTCTCCGAAAGTGGTTATGATTACATCCTTCTCCCTGGAATAAGTAATTGCCTTGTCAATAAAATCTGTTCCGGTAACACATACTGGACAGCCGGGACCGGAAATCAGCTTTATATTATTCGGAAGCAATGACGGGATGCCGAACCTGTGAATTGCTGCCGTATGGCCTCCGCACACCTCCATGAAAGTGTAATCAAGCTTTGCAGATCGTTTGATCCTGTCTGCAAGCTTCATTATCAGATCCTTATTCCGGTATTCATCGATGTATTTCATCCTGCCTCGTTCATTTCCCTTAGGATATTCAGAGTTTCGGCAGCCTCTTCCTCGCTGATCTTCTGAATCGCGAAACCCGCATGAAGAAGCACATAATCCCCTACCTCCGGGTTGTCGATCATATGTAAGCCTGCCTTAAAAAGTGTTCCGCCGGCAGAGACTTCTGCCATGCTGCCATCAATTGAAACGATCTTTACCGGAATGCTAAGGCACATTATTTTCTTGTTTTAGAAGCAATTACCAGTTGTCCCAGCGATATCCCGCCGTCATTTGCCGGTACAAGGTGATTCGTAAACGCCTTGAACTTATTGCGGTTTAAAAGATACAAAGATTTCCTGAGAAGATATTTATTCTGGAATACACCGCCTGACAGTATAACCTTATCGAGGGATGTCTCTTTTCTTATCTGCTTTGACACTTCAAGGATAACCTGGGCGATTGTATTATGAAATTTCGCGGAGATCAATGAAGCAGAGTGTTTTCTCGAATCCTTTATAATTGACCTGATCGTATCTGCAAAAACAATAGCCTGATGAGCCTGAAACGGATAAAAGTCATCTGTATCGTCTGCAATTGCAGATTCGAGCCGCATCGGCGCCTCTGAATCGAACCTTGCTTCAATACATAGTCCCAGGATCGCCGATACCGCATCAAACAGCCTTCCTGCTCCGGAAGATAAAGGAGTGTTTATATTCCTGATCAGGGCATCTCTTACCATCGCGAGCTTTCTCTTATCAACAATCCTGAACAGCGGCATTGAATCATAATCAAAACTGTCACCAAAGTATTTATAAATATAGGAGAATGCCATTCTCCATGGTTGATCAACAGCCTTATCTCCCCCGGGCAATGCGGCGTAATCGAAGTTAGCAAACCTTCTGAAGTTTTTAAGGTCAGCAATGATGAACTCGCCTCCCCATATTTTCCCGTCTGTGCCGAAACCGGTTCCGTCAAGGCTCACTCCAATCACTTCTTCATCTAATCCGTTCTCAGCCATGCATGATGCAATATGTGCATGATGATGCTGGATTCTGACCAGAGGTATCTTCAATTCTTTCATCAGTGCTTCAGCATGCCTTGTCGAGAGGTAATCGGGATGAAGATCACAGGCTATGCAGCGGGGCTTAAACCGGAAAAGCTTTGTGAAACGATCAATTGATTCAATAAAGAAATTATATGTTGCCTGGTTCTTAAGATCGCCGATGTACTGACTCATGACAGCCTGGTTCCCCCTTCCGAGCGAGAAGCTGTTTTTCTGTTCCGCGCCAAGGGCAAGTATCCCTTCAACATTGAATTTAAGGTCAACCGGCCGGGGCACAAAACCTCTTGATCTCCTTATAATGGATATTTTCCTGTCAACAAATCTTACTACTGAATCATCTGTCCTGTTTAGTATCTGCCGGTTATAGCTCAGGATGGCATCAGCATACGGCATCAGCTTTTTTTCTGCATCATGATCATCAGTGATTATAGGCTCATCTGAGATATTTCCGCTGGTTAGCACTACTGCAGGGGTCTTCAGTTCTTTAAATAAAGTATAATGGACAGGCATATAAGGCAGCATAGCTCCAATTGTATTGAGGCCGTCACTTACTGCTGCTGCCAGCGATTTTTTCTGTCCGAGTATCACGATTGGCCTGCGCCATGAGGCAAGTTCTTTTTCTTCGGCTTCATCAAGAAAGCAATACTGTTTTACTGAATGCAGGTCCCTGAACATCACTGCAAAGGGTTTTGCGTCGCGTTGTTTTTTATTCCTGAGTTCACCTACGGCATTGTTATTCAAGGCGTCACACATGAGAAAATAGCCTCCGACTCCTTTCACTGCCACCGTCTTTCCTGAAGCGATCCTTGAAGAGACTTCCCTGATAATCTCATCGATCCTGCTGAGGTTCTTGTCCCGGTCCTTATATTTATAGACGGGTCCGCATGAATTGCAGGCTATAGGTTGCGCGTGAAACCTGCGGTCAAGGATATCATTGTATTGCGACCTGCATTTCTGGCACATCCTGAAGCTTTTCATGGTTGTCTTCGGGCGGTCGTATGGCAGTCCGGCAATAATTGTAAACCGCGGTCCGCAGTTTGTGCAATTGACAAAAGGGTAGTTGATCCTTTCAGGATCGTTTTCCAGATCAGCAATGCATTCAGGACAGACGGCTATATCAGGGCTTACCTCAGTTATCTGATCATCATGTATTTTGCTACCTGTTATTTTGAAACTGGTGAATCCAGGTATAGTGACAGAATTGATCTCTATGGATTTTATCTGTGACGCAGGAGGTGCAAGCTGGAGTATGTCGTTGCTGAAACGGTCTATTGTTTTGAGATCGCCCTGGACTATTACCGAGACACCGTCAGTCCGGTTTTCAACAGTCCCGGGGAGATCGTGCTTAGCGGCCATTCTGCAGATGAAAGGACGGAATCCGACACCCTGCACCAGCCCTTTGATCAGTATTTCATATCCCTGTATAATAGCTCAAGGTTTTTGAGTCCGTCAGACCTGAGTTGCCTGTGCACATAATAGATCACCCTTTCCATTTCATCACAAAGGTTCACATTACTGATGATCACATCCGGTGGTGATTTAAGAAGAACCGGGGCAAAATTCACGATCCCCTTAATGCCGTTACGTATAAGAGTGTCGGTAACTTCCTGGGCAGATATTTCCGGTACCGTAATTATTGCGATTCTCACTTTGTTCTTCGAAATTATCTCTTTAAGCTTGTCCATGGGGTATGCCGGGATATCTGCTTTCTGTTTCAGCTTGAAAGGATCAATATCGAAGGTTGCAATAATATTAATATTCCGTGTGACAAACTTGCTGTACTTCGATAATGCCTGTCCCATGTTTCCCATGCCGACGAGTATTATACTGTGATCCTTGTTTCCGAAAAAGATCTTCTCCATCTTCCCGAGCAGATCATCTATCTCGTATCCGCCTTTCCTGGTTCCCTTTATATTGAACTCTGAAAAGTCTTTTCTGACCTGGGCAGGCGTTACACCTGTTTCAGTTGCCAGCGTATAGGAAAAGACTCTTTCCACTCCCATAAGCCGGAGCCTGTTGAGACAGGAACGGTAAAGAAAGATCCTGTTAAGACTGTTCTTTTTCATTTATATTGTGAAATTTTTCACATTAAATTTTATCATAAATTTTATATTTACAAAATAACTATTTCTATTATTAAAAAAATATGTTTATAATCATTTGTTATTCTGAATATTATAATTTTTATGATTTTTCTCTTGTTTATTTCAAATAGATTTTTATAAATTTATCATGTGTTGTTAATGTGAATTTAATCACATAAATGCAATATAGAAGCATAAAAAAGGAAGAGTGGGATCAGGTACTTGAAAAGCTACTTATATCCCATATAGTTTATGCAAACGTCGCTGACGAATACGGACAGGATTACGAGCTGCTCCGTTCTTCGGATATTTCAAAAATCAGTTACAACAAACCAAAGCCTGCCACATCACTTAAAAGCTTTTTCCTTCCTGTAAAGGAGAATGTGACATCGGAAACACGCCCGGATAAGCCCAGGATCATTATAGGTGTACCAAATTGTGATGTTGAAGGATTGTCGCTGCTTGATGAGATCTATCTTGACAAGGATTTCGAAGATCATTTTTACAGAATCCGACGTGAAAATACATTGCTGATCTCGTCAGATTGCTTTGGCATCCAGGAGCATTGCCACTGTCTTACATACAATATCAGGCCGTATTCACTCAGCAAATCGGATGTTGCCGTGATCAGCATTGACGGGTCTATTATTTTCAGGGTGATCTCAGAAAAAGGTGAAGAGTTCCTTAAAACTATTCCCGGAGCCATGCCGCTTAATGATAAAAGTATTATTCTCGGGATAGAAAAGAAACAGAAAGATACCGAATCTCTGCTCACTGAAGCGAACAAAGGATTACCGGATTATAAGAAAACAGGCGGGATAGTCGCTGAAGCAAAACGGGAAGTATGGGAAAAATATTCAGCCCGCTGTGTTTCATGCGGAGCCTGTGCAACAATCTGCCCTACATGCACATGCTTCCTCCTGATCGATAAACCCGGATTTGAAAAGGTAAAACAGCTCGATGCCTGCCAGTACCCGGGATTTGAGAGGGTCGCAGGAGGCGAAGACAGCCTGTTTAAGCTTCATAACAGGTTCAGGAACAGGTATATGTGCAAATATGTTTGGAAGCCGGAAAAATTCAGCTCCCTTGCCTGTACAGGGTGCGGAAGATGCATTGAAGCGTGCATCGGTAAGATAAACAAGAATGAACTTTTCAGGGAATTCGCATAAGTAACTTTATGGGAAGCAACAAGAATATATATAAACCGCTCAGGGCAAAGCTGACAGAAGTAATTGATGAGTCACCTCTGATAAAGACTTTTAAGCTGGTTCCCGAGGAGGAGTTTGCTTTTAAAACAGGTCAGTTCATCGAATTATCAGTCGACGGCATCGGAGAAGCCCCCTTTACTCCTTCTTCTTCTCCACAGATAACTGATAAGCTTGAAGTAACAGTAATGAAAACCGGGTATATGACCGAGTTTATGCACAATTTGAAACCGGGAGCATATATGGGAATAAGAGGTCCGTACGGAAGAGGCTATCCGGTTGAAAAATTCTTTGGCAAAGAGGTACTTATTCTGGGAGGAGGCTGCGGATTTGCTCCGATCAGATCCCTCCTCTACAATCTTATAGCTGTTTCCGATAAATTAAGAAAAGTTACTCTCTGCTATGGTTCAAAAACGCCTGAGGACTGTATTTATAAACCCTATATTTCGGTATTAAGAAATACTCCGAAATTTGAAGTTCTGAGAAGCGTTGATAAAGCTACAGGCAATTGGAACGAAAGAGTTGGAGTAGTTACAATCCTCCTTGATGATGTGAAGGTTGATATTAAAAATTCTCTTGCGGTGGTCTGCGGACCTCCTGTAATGATGAAATTCGGTACAATGAAGCTCCTTGAAATGGGCTACCCTGAGCATGATATTTATCTATCAATGGAGAAGAACATGTCTTGCGGGCTTGGCAAGTGCGGACATTGCATGATGGGGAAATACTTCGTCTGCAAGGATGGACCGGTCTTTACGTATGACGAAATTAAAGATCAACCAAATATATGGGACTGATATGACCAGGAAGATCCTTATAGATATGATAAAGCTGAGGGCTGCCATGGTGGAAAATTCAACGATGGAGCTTCCCGAGGCATTGTTATATCCTTCAGGCAACTCGAACGGACTGAAGAGTATCAGGGAGCTTGCCATATTCAGGTTTACATGCAGGAAATGTGAAGATGCTCCCTGTATTGCAGTTTGCCCTGCTGATGCACTTGAAAAAGACAAGGATGGTGTTATATCGAGGCACACAAACCTTTGTATATCATGCAAATCGTGTGTCACTATCTGTCCCTTTGGAACGATGATGACGGACTTTTTCCTTTATCATAGGAACAAGGACCTGTTCTATAATCTGAATGATGAAAAAGAGCTTGAGAAATTCATTAAAGCCTCACCTGCCGGTGCTGTCTCACTTACTGACGAGGATGAATCGCCGGAAAAGAACATTTACAGGCTGAATGATAATGTGCTCATTAAGGAATATTTGTATACCACTGAAAAAAAGTAATATGGCAGTGTACCTGTTTTACTTCTTTGTCTTTCCCGGACTGCTCTTCGCTGCAGTTGTCGGTGCTTTTCTTTCATGGTTCGACAGGAAAATTACTGCCAGGGTACAATTCAGGAAAGGACCTCCCCTGTTACAGCCTTTCTACGACTTCTTTAAATTAATTCTGGTAAAAGAAACAATCCTTCCGAAATACGGATCACCTCTGATGTTCCTCCTTTCCCCTGTCTTCGCTGTATTCGGAGCTGTAATGGCAGGCGTGTTTATTCTTCTGCCTTTATTTAATATTACCACAGGCTTCAAGGGAGATCTTCTTGTTATATTTTACCTTCTTACGATTCCTTCTTTTTCGTATATCCTGGGGGCACTGGCCTCAGGCAATCCGCTTGCCGCCGTAGGAGGATCAAGGGAAATGAAACTAATCCTGAGCTATGAACTCACCTTTCTGCTTTTCATTGCAGGAGTAATAATGAAATGCGGACAACAGTTTGATCTGTACTCTATAATACAAACCCAGCAGGCAGGTACTCCTTTTATAGGAAGTGTCTCAGGAGTTCTGTTATTCATAGCAGGAATATTCTGTATCCAGGCAAAGCTGGCACTGGTCCCGTTCGATATGCCTGAAGCAGAAGCTGAAATTACTGAAGGGATCTTTATAGAATATTCCGGACCGGCATACGGACTGATCAAGCTGGCAAAGTATATTATGTTCTTTATCCTTCCGGCATTTCTTATAGCTCTGCTGATGAACGGATTCAGGCTTGATGGAATAAATATTCTATGGGCAGTGCTTAAGGTCTTGCTTGTTGTGCTTGTACTTACATTAATAAGAAACACTAATCCAAGGGTAAAGATAAAACAGGCAATAAGTTTCTTTGCATTATGGATGAACCTGCTTGCAGTGATTGCACTTGTGTTGATTGCGTTTGGTTACTAAATATTTGTAATTGTGGGTTTTAAGAATTTCTGCTTTAAAAAATCTCTCTGGGTTTTCCACTTCGGCGGAGCATCCTGCAATAACTGTGATATTGAAATCCTGGATTGCCTGACACCGAGGCACGACCTTGAAAGGTTTGGTATCCTGCTTGTTGGAAGTATCCGCCATGCAGATGTCCTGCTGGTGAACGGATCGATCAACATGAGGGACAAGGACAGGCTCCTGGAGATTTATAACCAGGCACCGAAGCCGATCCTGGTCGTGGCAATAGGAGCATGCGGATGCACAGGAGGATTATTTGCCGAGAGCATAACTTTTGCAGGACCGGTGGACAAAATTATACCTGTGGATGCATACGTACCGGGATGTCCGCCAAAACCTGAAGCAATTATAGGAGGAATTGTTAAGCTGCTGAATAAATAGACGGAAGACGGAAGACAGAAGATGGAAGAAGAGAATAGAAAAATAAAAAGATGAATACGGATCAGGTGATAGAGAAATTCGGGGAAAACTTTAAGGCTGATGTCATTGAGGTCGGTAAGAAAAGCGATAGGCGTGTTGTTATCACCATCAGACCTGATGCTATACTAAAAGTTGCTGAATATCTATTTAAGACCGCAGGATTCAGGTTTATTATTGCTTCTGCCCTTCATACAAGGAAGGGATTTGAGATACATTATCATTTCAGCCTGGATGCCACCGGACTGATATTGAATATTCATGTGATACTCGATAAGGTTAAACCTGAGATTGAATCTCTTTCGAATATGTTCAATGCGTCCAACTGGATCGAAAGGGAAATGCATGAGCTGTTCGGTATCAATTTTCTCAATCACCCCAACCAGGAGAAACTGATATCAGAAGGCAACTGGGCAGAAGGAGTTTATCCATACAGGAAAGAGTTTAAATAAGAACCTGAACTGAAGATGAGCAAACAGACTCTCATACCGATCGGACCATACCATCCTTTGCAGGAAGAACCTGAACTGTTCAAGCTTTTCTGCGACGGTGAGATTGTCAGGGATATAAAATGGGAAACAGGTTATAACCACAGGAGCATTGAAAAGCTCAGTGAATCAAAGACCTATGAGCAGGTATTCTTTCTTGTAGAGAGGATCTGCGGTATCTGCTCAACTTCACACCCTTTTGCTTTCGCCAATGCAGTGGAAGAGATAGTCGGTGTGGAAATAACTGACAGGGCAAAATACATCAGGTCGTTCATCGGGGAACTTGAACGTATTCACAGCCACCTTCTCTGGGTTGGTCTTGCCGGTCATTTCCTCGGGTATAACACGGTATTCATGTGGGCATGGAAGTACCGCGAACCGGTGCTCGATCTTTTTGAAATGATAACCGGTAACAGGAACAGCTATGCTATGTTCAAGGTCGGCGGTGTCCGCCGGGATATTGAAAACAGCAAAATACCAACCATCAGGAAAATTCTTTCTGACGTAAAGAAGAAAACTGATCTTCTGACAGGCGCCGTCATGGATGACCCAGTCATTCATGCCAGGACCAAGGGCGTCGGCATCCTTACAAAGCAGGATGTTATTGATTACGGTGCTGTTGGTCCTACTGCCCGTGCTTCGGGAGTAGCAATTGATATCAGGAAAGACGATCCTTATGCTGCCTATCCGCTTGTGAACTGGAAAGTTATTACCGCTGAAGCAGGTGATGTTTTTGCCAAAGCACAGGTAAGGCTTCTGGAGATGTATGAATCAATATCGATTCTTGAACAGTGTGTGGCAGGACTGGAAAAGACAAAGGAAGGTGAAGTCAATGTAACAGTGAAGGAGATCCCTGAAGGCAGCGGTGCCGGACGAGCAGAGGCTCCCAGGGGTGAGGTATTTCATTTTGTTGTGTCAGACGGCTCCAATTCACCTGCAAGGCATAAAATCAGGGCTCCGAGCTATGTGAATATTGCAACATTTAAGAAATCATGCATAGGACAGACTATTGCCGATGCCACTATCTCACTTGCTGCCGTTGATCCTTGCTATTGCTGCACCGAGCGGCTGGCAGTAGTCTATGATCAGAAGTCAGGAAGGAAGATCATGAATGCGAAAGATCTCATTGAATTGTCAGCAGGAAAGACATCTGAACTGAAAAATCTTATCCATCCGAAATGAATGAGTTTATCTCCATAATATCCCATCCTTCAGTATGCAGTTTTCTGCAGTTTCTGATCATTTTGCCTCTTGCTGCAGGGATTCTGTTATTTCTTGTCCCTGAAAAGTTCATAACAGTGAAGGGGATTCTTGCACTTATAGTCAGCCTTCTCACAGGATATCTGACACTTTCACTGTTCAGCTCATCAGTCCAGATGGCTGTACTCGACGGAATCATCGGGAAAAGCTGTATCCTGTTGTTTGGCTCAAATCTGCTGCAGGGCGCTGACAGGTACTTTACCTTTACTATTGACAATCTGAGTAAGCTTATAGCGCTGTTTATCAGCATCTTTGCTGTTCTTATCTTAATTTATTCACTTGTATATATCAAATCCGGCAGGGTAAAGAACTATTACGCCTGGTTTCTTATCACTATCGGGTGTTCCTATGGTGCGGTATTGTCTGACAACCTGCTGTTGTTCCTGACTTTCTGGGGTATCCTTGGAATCACTCTCTATAAGCTGATCCCCGGTCGTGATGAGGAAAGTTCAGCCACTGCCAAGAAAACTCTGATTCTCATTGGAGCTTCGGACTCAATTATGATTATCGGGATTGCCCTGATATGGAGGCTGACAGGATCATTAAGCATAGACTCTGTCAATTTGCCTACGGATAACATTCTTTCAGTGACTGCATTCCTTGCACTCCTGGTAGGGAGTTTCACCAAAGCAGGAGCTTTCCCGTTCCACTCCTGGGTACCGGATTATGCAAAAGATGCCCCGGCTTCTTCATCAGCGCTTCTGCCTGCTTCACTCGACAAACTCCTTGGAATTTATTTCCTTGCAAGGATGACCATGGATATATTCATCCCGGGTGATGGAATCAGACTGCTTCTGCTGACAATCGGAGTGATAACGATAATCAGTGCCGTTATGATGGCACTGATACAGCATAATTACAAGCGACTTCTTGGATTCAGTACAGTTTCCCAGGTAGGATATATGATACTTGGATTCGGGCTTGGTTCGATGATTGGTGTTGCTGCCGGTCTTTTTCATATGATCAACAATGCTTTGTACAAAAACGGACTGATGCTTTCCGCCGGATGTGTAGAGTACAGGACAAATGAAGAAAATTTTGATGAGCTCGGCGGTCTTTCAAAAGCTATGCCTGTAACATTCTTTGCAGCTCTTATTTTTGCAATATCCATTTCAGGTGTGCCACCTTTGAATGGGTTTGCATCAAAATGGATGATTTACCAGGGGATAATAGATTTCGGCTACGGATCAGGTGTTGCAAATAAACTCTGGGTCGTCTGGCTTGGATTAGCCGTATTGGGATCAGCCCTGACCCTTGCAACCTATATTAAATTCATAGGGGGGATTTTCCTGGGCCGCCGGAAGCCTGCTCTTGAGAAAGTACGCGAGGTGCCTGTAATGATGTGGATACCCTTGGCAATACTGGCATTGTTCTGCGTAGGTTTTGGTGTATTTGCCACAAATTTTGTCGTACCAAAACTATTCATGCCGGTAACTGGTGAATTCCAGTTTCTGGGATTTTGGAATTCATCATTCGTATCCCTGCTTGTTATAATCTCACTGGTTCTGGGAATAATCCTTTACCTTGCCCTCAATCTTAAGAAATTCAGAAGAGAGGACAGTTTCATAGGCGGAGAGAAAATACAGGCTGAGACCAGCTATGCTACTCCTGAGTTCTACAAGACTATAACTGAATTCAGACTCTTCTCATGGATATACAGGAAAGCTGAAGAGAAATGGTTTGACATTTATGATCTGTCAAAGAAGTTTGTGCTCTGGCTGAGCCACCTGTTCAGCGAGGCTCATACAGGAGTGCTGCCCGGATATATTATCTGGGTATTTGCCGGATTGATTATTATGTTGCTCATAATGATATAAATAATTTTATAAATGGAAATTGCCATATCCATAATAACAGGTTTGATGATACTTGGCGCGTTATATGCTATCCATGCAAAAGACCTGCTTTCTGCGGTAATTGCATGCGGTATAGTAGGTTACGGTCTTGTAATCTGTTTCCTGCTGCTTAAAGCTCCCGATCTGGCAATTGTTCAGATAGTAGTTGAAACAATTTCGCTGATCATCATGGTCGCGGTTGTCCTTGACAGCTCAAGGGAAGAGCTGTTTTTAAAACCTGATACTCAGGGGTATGTGTCAGCAGTAACAGCCATATTGCTGATTGTTGTATTGTTTTACTTTTTCAAGATCTCAATTGATACTCTTGACTCGTTCGGTAACAGTACGCTCCGCATGGCACAGCACTATATTGAAGGAGCAACCGGTAAGACAGGCAGTGCAAATCTGGTCACCGGAGTTGTTTTTGACTTCAGGGGATATGACACACTGGGTGAAGCTACAGTGCTGGTAACAGCAGTGCTTGGAGTATTGACTATTTTAAGAAATAAAGGGAAGAAATGAAA
>CAZGGZ010000022.1:35292-42240 GCA_964525415.1 uncultured Rikenellaceae bacterium
CTTTACGGCATCTATGTCATCATACACGGACATCTTACTCCGGGAGGCGGTTTCGCCGGAGGAGTAATAATCGCCGGTTCGTTCATCCTCCAGATCCTCGCTTTTGGAAGCGACTTTATGAAGCTGACAAAAGAAGAGCTTGGATCGACCCTGTATGAGAACCTTGCCATTCTTGCGGTTGTCTTTCTTGCTGTTTCAGGACTGCTTTTCGGGGTAAAAGTATTTTTCCTCAACTGGCTGCCCAAAGGAACTTTAGGCGAGCTCATAAGTGCAGGAATGCTTCCCCTTTACAATATATTTGTGGGGATCGAGGTTGCTGCTTCCATCCTTACCATTTTCCTTGCTCTGATAATATTTAAAGAAGAAATGCCGGAATGATACCTTATTTATTGTGTTTCATATTATTTCTTGTCGGACTTTACGGAGTCATAACCAGGAGAAACCTGGTCAAGATCGCAATTTCACTATCGATAATGGAATTCAGCACCTTCCTGTTTTTTGCGCTGATCGGTTATATAGACGGTGGAGTTGCCCCTATAGTTGATGCTGCAGATCCGATAAAAACATATGTTGATCCCCTGCCACAGGCGCTGGTACTTACAGCTATCGTCATCGGACTGGCTACGACTGCAATGCTTATGGCTGTAATAATAAGGATATACAGGAAATACGGAACGTTTGATATAAGAGAGATAAAAAACTTAAGAGGATAGATCATGAATCCGCTGATACCATTATTTATAGTCATTCCCCTGGCAGGAGCTTTTCTGATTATGATCCTTGGAAGATTTATCAGAAATTTTCACAAGTATATTGCAAGTCTCATTCTTCTGTTCCTCCTTATTATCAGCTTCTATTCTCTGTTTACAACCGGCAGCAGTGTGTCGGTTTACAAGGTTGGAGGCTGGGAGGCAGTGAACAAAATACCTATTGGAATTTATATGGTTATTGACGGATTCACTGCTATTGTCCTGTGTATTATCAATCTTATAGGTTTTCTTTCCGTCTTTTATTCAATATCATATATAAGCAGATATACCTCGGAAAATTATTTCTATGCTCTTTTTTGTCTCATGATTGCAGGAATGAACGGGGTTGTCCTTAGCGGTGACATTTTCAACATTTTCGTCTTTCTCGAGATCTCAGCTATCTCATCTTATGCACTGGTAGCATTCGGAGTGGAAAAGGACCAGCTTGAAGCTACCTTCAAATACCAGGTTCTGGGAGGGATTGCTTCTTTCCTTATCCTGTTCGGTATTGCATTTATTTACTGGGAAGCAAAAACCCTGAATATTGCTGATATACGGAATGTATTCAGCGCCGGGTATAACAGGAATTATTATCTTCTCATCGAAATACTTCTCCTCAGCGGCTTCGGACTGAAAGCAGCCATAATACCTTTCCACGCATGGCTGCCTGATGCGCATTCATCGGCTCCGTCACCAATTTCGGCAATGCTTTCAGGCGTACTTATCAAAGCAGTCGGAATATATGTGATCATCAGACTGTTTTTTAACATGTTTGCGATCAGCGAAGGTATGGCTGTCCTGATAACCACACTGGGAACATTGTCAATGGTCATCGGCGTATTCCTTGCCATTGGTCAGTGGGATATCAAGAGGCTCCTGGCTTACCATAGCATCAGCCAGATGGGCTATGTTATACTGTCGGTAGGTATCGGGATGATACTTATCTCGCGCGGGGTCAGAACTGAAATTGCTGCGCTGGCGATTTCAGGCGGTATCTTCCACCTGATCAATCATGCAGCTTTTAAGGGTCTGCTTTTCCTCAATGCCGGAGCAATAGAATATTCAATCGGTACCCGTAATCTGCAGGAAATGGGCGGATTAGCAAAATCAATGCCCGCTACATCGGCAACCTCACTGGTTGCATCACTGTCAATCTCAGGAATACCTCCATTTAACGGATTTTTCAGCAAGCTGATAATTATCGTCGCAGCAATTATGGCCAGGTTCTACTTACTCGCTCTCCTTGCTGTAATTGTAAGCATAATAACCCTGGCTTCATTCATGAAATTCCAGCGCTATGCCTTTTTCAACAAGTCTGACGGCGAGAATAAAATGAAGATCAAAGAGGTACCCTTTCCGATGCTGTTCAGCATGATAGTGCTTGGAATAATCTGTCTCCTCCTGAGTATACTTGTCTTTCCCGGAATCAGGGAGATGATCCTGACGCCGGCAGCAGATATCCTGATGGATCCTTCCAAATATTCTTCACAAATAACAGGAATATAAAATGAGATATGTAGCAATATTCATATTATCCCTGATCTTCTGGCTGCTGATTACTTTCAGGCTGACTGTACCAAATCTTGTTGTCGGTGCTGTTGTTTCAGCCATTTGCACTGCGATTTTTGGCAGATATTATTTCCGTAGTGTTTATAAGTTCCTCCAGCCACAGAGATATTTCTGGTTTATCATTTACCTGGTTGTATTTATCTGGGAGTGTATAAAAGCTAACTTTGACGTTGCATACAGAGTACTTCATCCTGCAATGCCAATAAGACCTGGTATAGTTAAAGTCAAAACAACTCTGAAGTCAGAGATGGCAAAAACCTTACTGGCAAATTCGATAACCATGACACCGGGCACTATATCTGTTGATATAATCGATGATTACCTGTATATACACTGGATATACGTCAGATCTGAAGATCCTGAAGTTTATACAGGGATGATAACAGGAGCATTTGAAAAATATATTAAAAGAATTATCGAATGACTGAATTTCTTAACATATTACTGTACATCCAGATAGGATTATGCGGTATCTGCTTGTACAGGATTATTCGTGGTCCCACAATCCCTGACCGGATGGTCGGCGTAGATATTTTTGGCATACTTGTCGTGGGTATCTGTGCAATAATTTCAATCCTGACGGAAAAATCATTTATACTTGATATTGGTATTGCCTGGATCCTCCTGAGTTTCATTGGTACTTTGACCCTGGCGAAATATCTGACCGGTAAAAAACTTAATGAATAAAATGATAAGCCTTATATTTATAACAATCGGAATAGTTTTTAACCTGTTGGGCTGCATCGGGATCATACGTCTTCCCGACACTTATAACAGGCTTCAGGCTGCAACCAAATGTGTTACCCTGGGGTGTTGCAGCATCCTGATCGGTGTTTGTTTCCATTTCGGGATCAGTGATGCAGGAGTCAAGGCACTGGTAGCAATACCGATTCTTTTCTTCACCTCAACAGTGGCAGCACATGCCCTCATAAGGGGAACCTACCATTTCGGGATAAAACTCGGCAAAAGAACTGTGAAGGATGACTATAAAGATGCTGTAAAATGAAGTATCCGAAACTCAGAGAATTAAAGGAAGCTGTTATCTCCCTTGTTACTCCGGCTTATACATCCAAGTTCCCGAAGGAGCCTCATGTGCCTTTTGAGAGGTTCAGGGGCAAGCCTGTTGTAGATAATGAAAATTGTGTCGGCTGCGAGACCTGTGCAAATGTCTGTCCTCCCCATGCTATTACATTCTCTGATGATAAGGAGAAAGGTATAAGAATTATCAGCAGAGATTACGGGAAATGCATCTTCTGTGCTATGTGCCAGGATCACTGCATAACCGGCAAGGGAGTGAAGCTGTCTGATAAGATATTTGAAATAGCTGTGTTTGACAGGCAGAATAACATTGAATACCAGGAGAAAGAGCTGCTTATATGTGAAAGCTGCGGAGCGGTTATAACTACAAAGGAACATCTTCATTTCATGCATCGACGGCTCGGACCAAAAGCTTTCTCATCAATACTTAATCTTAATCTCCTTAATCAGAAGCTTAAACTGGCTGAAGGACAGGATATTGATGTTGAGATCAGGGATGACCTGAAGAGGAAGGACATGTTCAATATTGTTTGTCCTAACTGCCTGCGGCAAATCCTGGTAAAATACTTGTTCAAAGGTGTTTAAAGACCTCGAAAACATTCTCCTCCAAAAAGGCAAAAAGATTCTTTTTGTCGGAATCGGCAATGTTCTTAAGTCAGACGACGGCGTTGGCGTTTATATAAGCAGTAACATAAAAAAAAAGGATGATATTTCATCCCTGACAGTTGAGACAAGCATTGAAAACTATATTGGTAAGATCAATAGCCTTAAACCTGATTTACTTGTGTTAATTGATTGCGCCGACCTCAAATCTTCTGCAGGAACATATAAATTACTGGATGTAAACCAGATACAGGACATCACATTCAATACACACAACATTTCCCTGCGAAGATTGTCTGAACTATTTGAAATGCCTGTTTTTATGCTGGGGATTCAGCCCGAAAAAGTTGAATTTGGTGAAAATATTTCGTATCTTGTAAAGAATATTGCTGACAGGATCATTAAACTAATTAATTCATAGGAGGAGCATTATGGCTGTAGAATATATGTGCAAAGTCTGCAAGGGTCATCTTAATGTAAAGACTTCTATAATCCTTGCTGCCACGAACCTCGCTGACCGTATGGAAAGAGGTTTGGTCTATCTTAATCCTGAACTCGGGAATTACACTAAAACCACCCATCCCTCATTTGATTTAAAGGAAGGCGTTGAATACATCTTCACCTGCCCCATATGCGGGGCTCAGCTGAACAGCATGAAATACCTTCATATGGTCAGGATCCTGATGAAAGACGAAGATGGGAAAGAATACAACATTTATTTTTCCGGAATAGGCGGGGAAAAATGTACATATAAGATCAGGGGCAATAAAGTTGAAGCAAAATCAGGGCCTGACGTAAAGACCTATGACAAGTATTTTGAAGTCCCCGACGAGGACAGGAAATACCTGTAGATGAATACAGATATGATGTAAATTGCAGGGACATTCTATGGAATGTCCCTTTTTTCTGTCAACAATTAATCCTATTTTTGATACAATAAAAAATTACGGAAATAACAATTCTATGAGCAAGGATGTAAACCAACAGGCAGCTGATAATATCCGCATTCTGGCGATGTCGATGGTTGAAAAGGCTAAATCAGGTCATCCCGGCGGTGCTATGGGAGGTGCTGATTTTATCCATATACTTTTTTCGGAATTCCTGAATTTCGACCCATCCGATCCGAAATGGATCAACCGTGACAGATTCTTCCTGGATCCCGGACATATGTCGCCAATGCTTTATTCAGTTCTTGCACTGACAGGGCATTTCAAGGTTGAAGAGCTTATGAAGTTCCGCCAGTGGGGAAGCTTAACACCAGGTCATCCTGAGCTGGATGTAACCAGGGGTATTGAGAATACATCAGGACCTCTGGGACAGGGACATACAATGGCTGTGGGAGCTGCCATTGCAGAGAGATTCCTTGCTTCAAGGTTCGGAGAATTATTTGCACATAAAACCTATGCGTTTATTTCTGACGGAGGCATCCAGGAGGAAATATCCCAGGGAGCAGGACGTCTGGCAGGATTCCTGGGACTGGGCAACCTGATAATGTTCTATGACTCAAATGATATTCAGCTCTCGACTGAGACCAGGGCCGTTACAGCTGAGGATACAGCAATGAAATACCGCGCATGGGGCTGGGAGGTCATTACTATTGATGGAAATGATCATGACCAGATCAGGAAAGCACTGACGGCAGCAACCGGTTCAAATGATAAACCTGTACTTATCATTGGTAAGACTATCATGGGAAAAGGTCTTCTTGATAATGAAGGAAAGAGCTTTGAAAGAAAAACCTCAACACACGGAATGCCTGTAAGCGAAGCAGGAGGCTCTTATGAGAAATCGCTTTCAAACCTGGGAGGAGATATCTCTGATCCGTTCAGGATCTTTGACGAAGTAAAAGAGCATTATAAAAAGGTTCTGAATGCCAGGCGCAGGAGTGCGGCAGAGTGGAAAAACAGGAAAGCTGAGTGGGCAGCACAGAACGGAGATCTTGACCAGAAGCTTCACCTCTTTTATTCAGGAAATGTTCCGGAAATTGATTTTAAATCGATACAGCTGAAAGAAGGATCGGCAACAAGGGCAGCATCTGCTGCTGTACTGGGTGTGCTTGCGAAGAAGGTTGAAAACATGATAGTCGCATCAGCCGATCTTTCAAACTCCGATAAGACTGACGGCTTTCTGAAGAATACAAAGCCTTTTATAAAAGGAGATTTCTCGGGAGCTTTCCTCCAGGCAGGAGTTGCAGAACTTACTATGTCTGCAGTGATGAACGGAATGGCCCTTCATGGAGGTATTATACCGGCATGTGGCACCTTTTTCGTGTTCTCTGATTACATGAAACCTGCTGTCAGACTAGCATGCCTCATGGGTTTGCCTGTAAGGTATATCTGGACGCATGATGCTTTCCGCGTCGGTGAAGATGGTCCGACACATCAGCCTGTAGAACAGGAAGCTCAGATAAGGCTTATGGAACATCTTAAAAATCATCACGGGGAAAACAGCATGCTTGTTCTCCGGCCTGCAGATTCAGCTGAAACGACGGTTGCCTGGCAGCTTGCTCTGGAAAACAAAAAAACACCCACCGCACTCATTCTCTCACGTCAGAATATAAAAGATCTTCCATCTCCAAACAATGCAAGATATGATGATGCCCTTCAGGCACGGAACGGAGCTTATATTGTACAGGATTGCCAGGGCAAGCCTGATGTAATTCTTCTGGCAAGCGGCTCAGAGGTATCCACGCTTGTTGAAGGAGCTGCACTCCTTAAAAAGAATGATCTTAAAGTCAGGATCATCTCCGCTCCTTCCGAAGGTCTTTTGAAGTGCCAGCCTGAAGGCTACAGGAGATCCATAATACCGGAAGATGTTCCTGTTTTCGGCTTGACTGCAGGATTGCCTGTTACTTTACAGGGACTTGTTGGTCCAAAAGGCAAAGTATGGGGTGTAAACAGTTTTGGATACTCAGCACCCTATAAAGTTCTGGATGAGAAATTCGGTTTCACTGCTGAGAATGTTTACCGCCAGGTAATTGATTACCTGG
>CAZGGZ010000023.1:0-41480 GCA_964525415.1 uncultured Rikenellaceae bacterium
TATGAAATATTCCAGGATACTATTGAAGCTTAGCGGCGAATCACTGGCCGGAAAAGGAAACCACGGAATAAATGAAACTGTCCTTGGCCGGTATGCAAAACAGGTTGTGGAGGTGGTAAATAAGAAATGCGAGGTGTCAATTGTTATCGGGGGAGGAAATATTTTTCGCGGATTAAGCGGAACAAAATCGGGATTTGACAGGGTAAAAGGCGACCAGATGGGCATGCTGGCTACAGTGATAAACAGCCTTGCCCTGGAAAGTGCAATTAAGAGGCTCGGTGGAAAAGCAACTGTATTCACTTCCACAAGAATGGAACCTGTCGGACAGCTTTACAACAGGGATAAGGTTATTGATGAGATGCAAAAGGGATCTGTCTGCATCCTTGCAGGCGGAACAGGAAATCCGTTTTTCACAACAGACACAGCTTCAGCCCTCAGGGCCGTTGAGATCGGCGCTGACGTGCTCCTCAAGGGAACAAGGGTTGACGGTGTATATACAGCAGATCCGGAAAAAGATCCCAAAGCCCGGAAATTTGATAAAATAAAGTTTGAGGAGGCAATAGCCCTGAGGCTTAAAATAATGGATGCCACTGCATTTACCATGTGTCATGAGAACAATCTTCCGATCATTGTTTTTGACATGAACAAATCGGGAAACCTGATGAAAGTCGTTATCGGATCCAAAACCGGTACGCTTATTTCTAATTAAAAAGGAATCACAATTAGGTCTAATTTATTATTTTTGTTATTCGTGTAACATTTTGAATAAGTGTTTAAACAGACAATCCGATTGATATGAATGAAGAAGTTGAACTGATAATAGATGAGACGAAGGACAGGATGCAAAAAGCTCTTGACCATCTCGAGCATGAACTTGCAAGGCTGCGCGCAGGCAGGTCAAATCCGGCACTTCTTGACGGTATAACGGTTGACTATTACGGAGTTAATTCACCGCTTGCCCAGGTCTCGAATATAAATACTCCTGATCCCAAGACCATCCTTATCCAGCCATGGGAAAAAACCATGCTTGGAACTATCGAAAAAGCAATTATGGCTGCCAATATAGGTCTTACGCCAATAAACAACGGTGAAGTAATCAGGATAAATATCCCTCCGCTTACCGAAGAAAGGCGTCATCAGCTTGTAAAGCAGGTTCGGAATGAAGGCGAAACTGCCAAGATAAGTGTCCGCAATGCCAGGAAATGGGCAAACGATGAATTAAAACAGCTTCTTAAAGATGGCCTTCCCGAAGACATCGAAAAAGAAGCTGTTGAAAATGTCCAGGAGCTTACCACACAGTACAATGAAAAAATTGACAAGGTGATGGCTATGAAAGAAAAAGATGTTATGACGGTTTAAGTATTATCTTATATTTCGCTGCTTTCTTCACTGCTTCTTCTGAGAACGCATCCTTATAAAACTCCTTGTTTATATACGCCTTTGTCTGAGAAAGGTAAAACTCGTTTGCAGGTATCCCTGATGCTCCTGTTGGTATCACCGTTAGAGATTCATCCCAATTTGCAGTATTGAAAATATGTCTCTCCGAAGCTCCGTGGTTTACCACGAATCCCGAATCATATGAATACGGACTGACCGTGTGATTGCTTCCTCCCACCGGGTATTCATCCGAATTGAAGCCGAACACCTTGTCAAGCAGCGGAACTGCAGACCCCAGGGGATGGGAAACAACTATTTTATGGATTTTACCCCATGCCCAGGCTGACCTGTCCTCTCCGTACTGAGCGGTGACTGATGAAATACAATCCTTAAAACTCTTAAGTATGATGTCATCAAGGGTCTCATTATCAGGTGTATTAATGTCATCAACCCATTCATCAGGTCCGGCGGTGAGTATACGATAGATATAATAATCCCTGGCTACAAAGAAGAGCTGGTCAAAAAGATCAGCAAGTTCATCGGACAAAAGATTCCTGCCGAAGCTGAACCTGAAAAATTCAAATATTGTTGGTGCTGTAAGATCAGCGTTCATGTCAAAATCCCAATCTGACAGAGTGGCCAATGCATCAACCTCTGCCGGCGTCAGCTTATCTTTTCTGTCGTTCAGTCGTAAAATAAACGGAGTCAGCAGTGCCGCATAATCCGAGTGCTGATCAGTTATCATTCTCCTGAAGTCATCAATACTGAATATCTCCTTTTCATCGAGCATCTGCCTCACCCTGTTTATTCTGTAGGGCATTGCAAATCCTGCACTTATATAATATGGATAATCATCAGGAACTGTTTTGTTGTTTGCCGATGACACATATCCGTTCCCGGGATTATAGCTGAAGGGAAGCTGTTCAAACGGCACATATCCCTTCCAGTCGAATTCATCCGTTTCTCCGCTGCGGACAGATGTCCCTGTTCCTTTCCTGACTGCGATTCCGCCTCCTGTATTTAAACCAATATTCCCGGCTACATCCGCATATATAAAGTTCTGGCTTACGGACCTGAATGAGCTTATCGCTGTACGGAATTCATTCCAGTTTGAAGCCCTGTTCAGCAGATAAACTCCTTTTATCTCATCGCTGTAATCGTATCCTGCCCACCTCATAGTGAGGCATGCATTGTCAATATTCCTGAATCCTGAGACTACGGGTCCGCGATGCGTATACCTGATTTGAAGAGTATCAGCATCTCCTCCTTTTATTTTTATTATCTCCTGTTTTACCACCATGTTTTTCCATTCTCCGTTGAAGAAATACTGGTTCTCATTTTCAGGATTGACTTTTTCAGCAAAGAGATCTATATCGTCGACCATCAGGTTTGTCATACCCCATGCAATACTGTCATTATGTCCTGCCACTACTATTGGCTGACCGGGTACGACAACACCTGTCACATTTATCTTTCCCGGAACTACCTGGTGCATCTGGATCCATATCCCGGGGGAACCAAAGCTCAGGTGCATATCGTTTGAAAGCACCGGTTTACCTGATTCTGTTCTTCTCCCGGTGACAGCCCAGTTATTGCTTCCCGAAAAACTGACAATACCAAGGACTTCAAGCTTATCCATTGAAGAGATCAGGCTCTGGGCGTTTTTTAAAAGTTCTTCGTTGAGTTTAAATCCGGGAAAGACAAAAGAGTTTGCTTTTTTCCAGTCAGGTATAAGCTCAGCAGCTTTTTCAGTTCCGAGTTTCTGCACCAGTTTGTAATAGAAAATATCTGACGACAGGTTATCTGAAGCGAGATCCCATCCCATATAACCGATAATGTTGGCAAGATCTTCCAGCTTCCATGGATCAGGCTTATATCCAAGTATTCTGAATTCGGGAGGCAGTTTTTTCCCTGCTTCACTGATGTATACATTTACACCGTCAGCATATGCCTGCATCGCTTCAAGTATTTCAGGGTCCTCGCTGCTCAGTACCAGTTTTGATTTGGCTGTCATCTCGAGACTTCTGAGGAAAAGGTCAGTCTGGACATAATCCCTGCCGAAGATCTCTGACAGCCGTCCGGTGGTAGCACGGCGGATAAGATCCATCTGCCAGAGTCTTTCCTGGGCCATAACATAGCCTACGGCAAAATACAGGTCGTGCTCGTTTTCTGCATAAATATGCGGCATGCCTCTTTGGTCCCTGTATACAATGACCTCACTGGTCAGTCCCGCAAGAGTCTGTTCACCTTCGTATTCAGGGAGGGCTCCTCTTTTAATACCGGAAATCAATATCAGGCCTGCAATGACTGCAAGCACGATAAGTGCCAGAAGGGCAATCAGGATGGTTTTAAGGATTTTCATGATTCAGGGGTTTAATATCCACTAATATACAATTTTATAAGGATTTTTCAGATTCTGACTCCACTCAGTCCTGAAGTACAGTTCCTGCAAATATCGTTCATATAACGGCCTGAGAGTACGCTCCTTCTGAATATCCTGTACTTAGGGCTGCTCCAGATATCCCTGAATGACTCTTCAGAAAGGTCACCCATGATATATTCAGCATCTTTATCGAAGCAGCATGGGACCACTTTCCCGTCCCAGGTTATTACCGGGTTGAGCCACAGCCTTGCACACCGGTTGGGAAGGGAATTTTTAATTAAGTATCTCCCGTTCTTCTTTTTATATCTCGAGTACCTGCCTGCTGAAGGAAGCCATGTTTCAAATGCTTCTTCATTGATAACCTGCATTGATTTAAGGCGGAACGAGCCTTTCATCTCCCGTGCCAGACGCCTTGCACTTTCTATCTGATTTTCATTCCTTTTGTTCACAAGGAACTGTATTTCAAGCTTTAAAGGAAAGCCTGCTTTTTTGTTTTCATAATATACATTTCCTATTCCCTCAATGACAGCTGCATAGTTCCCGTTAATCCTGTATGAAGAATATGTAGCCTGGTCTGTGCCGTCAAGAGATACTATGAGTTTATCCAATCCTGACTCAACGATTCCTGCTGCATTTTCAGCTGACAGGAAATGTCCGTTAGTTGATACTGTTGTATTGATCTTTCCGGATCTTCTGATAAATGAGAAGAACTCCGGATGCATCATTGATTCTCCCTGGAAATTAAGTGTTGCATAAAAAAGGTATGGTTCCAGTTCAGATATGATTTTACTGAACAGCTTCAGATCCATAAAGCCTTTTTTTCTTGTCATCAAGCCCGATCCTGTGTTGCACCCGGGACAGTTCAGGTTGCAATGATTTGTAAGTTCCACACCGATGGCAGGAGGCATTCCGTAAACAACCGGAATGCCGGTCATTGTGCTGTACAGGTAAGAATATCCTGCAAGCAGCGCATTTACCTGCTTAATGAACGGGATGGTCATAAGCCTTAATATTCGAATGAAGTAAGATAGTAAATATTTTCATGAAAAAAATAGGGTTTTAAGGCATGATTCAGGTCTTACGGTTGAAAACAGGGAATAATTAAAAAACTTAATGTATAACCAAATAAAAAATGCCATGAAAACTCTTAGAAACTTTTCGCTTTATGCAGCAGTTGTTCTGCTGGCTTTTACATTTCAGGCAGTCTCCGGAGCAGATTCCGGTAAACTGAGGAAAGCCGACCAGCAGACTTACCTTACCCTCAAAGGTAAGGTTGTTGATGCTGAAACCGGACTTGCGCTTGTCTTTGCAACCGTTGCCGTTTCGGAATCAAACGTAGCAGTTGTTACCAACATCGATGGGGAATTCACTCTAAAAGTAGGGGAAGCCCTTGTCACCAAAAACCTTGAGGTATCATACCTGGGTTATAAGAATATGGTACTCCCCATCAGCTCTATGCGTGACAACGGCTATAAGAATATGATAAAGATGGAAACAGCTCCCATTCCAATCAGGGAGATCATTGTCAAACCACTTGACCCTGATGCTATCGTTGAAAAAGCCATAGGCAGGATAGGTAAGAACTATGAATCCGTTCCGAACCTGATGACAGCTTTCTACAGGGAGACTATCCGTAAAAACCGCGCGTATGTCTCAATAGGTGAAGCAGTTGTTGAAATATTCAAAGCCCCTTATGCCAATGATATTCGGTTTGATGGCACGCGCATCTATAAGGGAAGAAAGAGTTCGGATGTTGAGAAAGTTGATACACTTCTTTTCAAACTGCAGGGAGGCACAACCAGCGTACTGCAGCTTGACATTGCCAAAAACACTGAAGCTATTCTTACTCCGGAATCAATGAAGTATTATGATTATTCTCTTTCAAATGTCATTGAAATAGACGGCAAACCCAATTATGTTATTGACTTCGTTCAGAAACCTTCTGTTGACGAACCCTTGTTTATGGGAAGCCTTTACATTGAGATGGACACCTATGCAATTACTGAGGCTGAATTTGGCTTTAACCTTTCAGACAAGGAAGCTGCGTCCTCAATGTTCATAAGGAAAAAACCGCTTGGTGTTGATGTCACTCCGGAAGTTGCAACCTACCGCACTAAATACCGCGAACAGGATGGTAAATGGTACTTTGCATATTCAAGGGCTGAAGTAAAATTCAAGGTCGACTGGAAGAAGAAACTTTTCCATACCTACTACACCACCATGTCAGAAATAGCAGTCACTGACCGTACAGCCGAAGAAGTTATTAAATTTGCAGGAAAGGAGAAGCTGAAATATACTGATGTATTTACTGAAAAAGTAAGCGCATTTGCTGATCCTGATTTCTGGGGCGACTACAACGTGATTGAACCTGACCAGAGCATTGAATCAGCTATCCGGAGGCTGAGCAGAAAACTGAAATTCAGCGACAGGCCGGATTATTTGGAACAGTAAAATTATGATCGGCGACAGTGAAATAATCAGGAGGATCCGGCAAGGTGATACAGGACAGTTTGAGTCACTTTTCAGATCCTCCTATGTTTCCCTGGTCCGCTATGCAAAAACTCTCGTTAAAGATCACGATACAGCCGAAGAAATAGTCCAGGATCTTTTCTTCAGGTTATGGCAGGATAAGGAAAAAATAACAATAGAAAGTTCTTTGAATGGTTATCTCTTCAGGGCGGTCCACAACCGCTCCCTTCACTGGATTGAACATAACAGGGTAGTTGAAAAATATGCCAGGGAGGCAGAATACAACCAGTATCAAAGTGTGGAAAATCCTTCGGAGATAATACAGTATAAAGAGCTTCAGTCAAAAATTGCAAAGATACTTGCACGACTGCCTGAAAGATGCGGCAGGATCTTTTGCATGAACAGGTTTGAAGGATTGAAATATGCGGAAATTGCGGAGAAATTGTCTGTTTCGGTGAAAACAGTAGAAGCAAACATGGGAAAGGCGCTTAAAGAATTCAGAAAAGCATTAACAGAACAATGAAAGAAAAAATGAATACAAAGAAGTTTACCGACAGAGACTGGGAAGAGCTTGCTTCAGCTTTGTCAGGGGAAAAGGGGGATCAGCCGGAATTGCTTAAGAGATTTCTGGCTGACGACGGGCATAATACAGGGGAATTATGGAAAAAGCTGAAAGACATGAATGATGACAGGGTGATCAATGTGGATGAAGCCTGGAATAAAGTATATTCCAGACTTAATGAATCAGGGGAACTGACCAGGAAAGCACCGGCCAGGATACTCCTTATGAGAAACCGGTTTATGAAAATTGCTGCTGCCGCCCTGATTCTGCTCACTCTTGGAATAGTTACCGTTTATGTTGGCACAAGGAATAAAATGATAATTGTTGCCACCACTGATGATCAGAAAAACCTTGAGGTAACTCTCCCGGACGGAAGCACTGTTTCACTTAACCGGAATACTGAATTAAGCTACCGGCAAAATCATGGAAAATCGGAGAGGAGCGTTTCCCTTACGGGAGAAGCGTTTTTTGAAATCACTCCTGATGCAGGGAAACCGTTCGTTGTCGATGCAGGGAAAGCAAGTGTAAAGGTTGTCGGAACTTCCTTCAATATTATAACCAATAATCCTGATTCAGCTGTTGAGGTTTATGTTGAAACCGGGAAAGTGATGCTCTCTGATATCAACGGAACCAGGAACATTATGCTCGACCCCGGCGATGTAGGAACCATGGATACGGAAATCTCGGGGAAGACGCTGAATGAAAACCCCAATTATATGTCATGGAAAACCGGGGTGCTCGTCTATAACGGACAGACACTGGATATCGTTTTCAGGGATCTGAAGCGGGTGTACAACATGGACATCGTTGCTGATGATCCGGGTATTTCAGAGCTGCCATGGGTTTCGCCGCCTATTGATAACCAGCCGCAGGAAACAATTATTCTTTTAATTTGTCGTAGCTTTACATTGAGTTATGCAAAAGATGGGAATGTCTACCATCTTTCCAAAAAATGACTCACATTCTGAAAGATGTTGCAGTTCAATGGCTCAAAATGCATAAGAGTTTCAGCCATTGCTTTGCTTATCCTGTTGGTTCAATGGCAGACAGCGAAGTGCCAGACAGGCATTCTTGATTCAGTATTTACTTTCAGGGCGGGATCATTGAAAACCGCCGATGCCCTGAATACTATCACAAAACAAACAGGCTATTATTTCACATACGACAGCAGGCTGATTGACCCTGAAAGAAAGATCGAAATGACTTTCAGTGCCATCAAACTGAGTGCCATCCTGGACAGCCTCCTTCAGAATGATTCGCTTGAATTTTCCGTAATTGAGAAATATATCATTATCTCAAAAGCAATACAGCTTCCGGTATCAAAGATCGATTCACTGCCGGCGCCAGAACTCAGATTTGCATCAGGGGTCATTCTTGATTCAGAAACCGGGGAACCTTTGCCATTTGCAACCATCGGACTGAAAAATAAAGGCCGGGGTACCGTTACCAACAGCAACGGCGAATTCCAGCTAAAGATCACTCCCGATTGCCTTAATGATACACTGTCTCTTTCATATCTTGGCTTTACAGGCAGGGAGATCCCGGTTAAACAGTTTCTTGGCAGCAATTTCAGGATAATGATGACGAGGGAATTTATCCCCATTCCTGAAATAATTATCAGAACCCAGAGCCCCCAGGAAATAATTTATAAGACAATATCTTCTATCCCCCGTAATTACGGCAATACTCCTGCAATTCTCACAGGATTTTACAGGGAAGGAGTTATGAAAAAGGATGAGCTGCAGGTCTATTCCGAAGCTGTTCTGCAGATATATAAAAGCGCCTATGCCGGTTCAATACTGGGCGATCAGATAAAAGTCTATAAGAGCCGAAAAATAGAAAACATGGATCTCAGCGATACACTTGCCGTTCGTCTGAAGGCAGGGCTGAGCACCTGCCTCGAACTTGACGGGGCAAAAAACATCTTTGATTTCGTTGACAGGGGAAGCATGACCGAATACACCTACAGGATATCCGATATCGTCACATATGATGATGAAGCTGCATGGGTGATAGATTTTGAACAGAGAGAAGGAGTGGAAACTCCGTTATACAGGGGAAGTATTTATATCAATACCGAGGATTTTGCTATACTCAGTGCTGATTTTGAGCTTCATCCGAAGTATATCCAGAAACTGAAAGATTCGTTCATATTAAGTTCATCCAGGGGATATACAACATGGCCTGCATCAGTAGAATACAAGGTAAGCTACAGGAAGGTCAATAACAGGTATTTCCTTAACCATGTAAGAGGAGATCTTCTGTTTCTGTCAAAGCAGAAAAAGAAGCTCTTTACCAGCCAGTTCAGGGTTTTCTTCGAACTTGCAATCACAGGAATGGATCTCGAGAAAGTTGAAAGGTTTGACCGGGAGGAGCTTGCTCCCATTCACTCGGTATTTTCAAAAACCATCGCCAGTTATGATCCTGCATTCTGGCAGAACCAGGATTTTCTAAAACCTGAGGATAACCTTCTGCAGGCGCTGAAGAATATGAATGTACGGTTGCAGGAATTCTCTGAGAAACCGTAATAGCCTTTTAATACTTGTTTATCAGGTCATACAGCTCAGTAAGATCAGGTGTAAGAATGATATCTGTTCTCCTGTTCTTCTGACGTGCCTCTGAAGTGTTCGCAGGATCAACCGGTATATATTCGCTCCTTCCTGCTGCAGTAAGGCGTTTAGGATCAATCTTTGATCCCTCGAGCAGGGTACGGACGACGGTAGTGGCTCTTTTCACGCTGAGATCCCAGTTATCCCTCAACTGACCGCTTCCGGGATTATAGGGAACATTGTCAGTATGTCCTTCGATGGTAATCTGAATATCCGGATTCCTTTCAAGCACACCTGACAGCTTCTTTAGTGCACTCTTTCCATTTGCATCGATCTCCCAGCTCGCAGTCCTGAAAAGCAGTTTCTCATCAAGCGACACATATACTTTTCCGTTCTTCATGGTGACAGTCAGACCGTTATTTTCAAATCCAAGAAGCGCTTCGGAGACTTTATTCTTAAGATCCTGTACAATTTTCTTCTGCGCGTCAAGCACTTTTTCAAGCTCCAGCATCCTGGCATTTCTTTTTTCGAGCTCAAATGTCAGTTCATCAAGTGCAGCTTTTTTAGTATCCAGCGTCTCTTCAAGCTGCCTTAAAAGATCTTCTTTTGCCTGCAGATTTGCCTGGGCATTCTGTAATTCCGCAAGCAGCTTCTGCGTCTCTTTGGCACTGCCCCGGATCAGTTCTTCCTGCGCGTTCTGAAGATCATTATACCTGGTTGATATAATGTTGTAATCCTCAAGAGCTTTATCCCGCGCTGCCTTTACAGATTCTATTTCCTCACTTACACCGGCAAGATCTTTTTCCATAAGGGCAATCTTCGATTCCAGCTCCCTGTTCGCCATTTCAAGAGTTATATTATCGGTCTTGAAAGCGTCTCTGTCATTCATATATTGTCTGCTGGTATCCTGCAGGCTTTTAAATTTCTTTCCCGAGACGCAAGACACTGAGGATAAGCCTATCAATAAAACTGCGGAAATAAAGAAAAACGTTCTTTTCATGGTAATCATCTGTTTTTCATATAACATCCTTTATCCGATAATTATTGTATTCCGAACTTGCCGGATTGGGGCAAAATTAAGAAATCCCGGCAATGGTTCATCAAACATCAGGGAATAATAATTGTTATATTTGCTGGTTATTTTCAGGGGTATGATTACAGAAGAGAACCTGCTTTCAAAAATAACTTCGCCTGAGGATCTCAGGAAGCTAAATCCGGCCGATCTGTTAAAGGTCAGCGCAGAATTGCGTCAGTTCATTATTGATGCTGTCAGCACCAACCCCGGACATTTCGGAGCCAGTCTTGGAGTTGTTGAGCTTACCGTTGCCCTTCATTATGTTTTCAATACTCCGTATGATAAGATCATCTGGGATGTAGGACACCAGGCTTACGGGCATAAGATCCTTACAGGCAGGCGTGATAAATTCATTACCAACAGGAAATACAGGGGCATCAGCGGTTTTCCGAAAATGGCTGAAAGTGAGTATGATGCCTTTGGAACAGGTCACTCTTCAACCTCTATTTCAGCAGCCCTCGGGATGGCAGTTGCTTCGAAAAGAAAAGGTGAGCAAAGGCATGTTGTTGCTGTTATCGGTGATGGGGCAATGACAGCAGGTGAAGCTTTTGAGGGACTCAATAATGCCGGCATTGCGAAATCGGATCTGCTTGTAATTCTGAACGACAATAATATAGCAATTGATCCCAATGTCGGTGCTATGAAGGAATACCTTCTTGATATAACAACCAGTAAAACCTATAACCGGTTCAAGGACAAAGTATGGAACGCTCTCGGGATATTCGGCAGGTTTGGACCTAAAACCCGTACACTGGCTGCACAGATTGAATCTGGTTTAAAGAGTACGATACTCGATAGAAGCAACATCTTTGAAGGAATGAATTTCAGGTATTTTGGTCCTATTGACGGGCATGATGTGCTCCACCTGACTAAAGTACTCGAAGACCTTAAGAGGATTCCCGGACCCAAGCTCCTGCATTGTCTCACTGTCAAGGGGAAAGGCTTCAAACAGGCTGAAGAGCACCAGACTGCTTTTCATGCCCCCGGGAAATTTGACAAGGAAACCGGTGAAATGATTGATATCCCAAACGGCGATACTCTTCCCTCCTATCAGGAGGTTTTCGGAAAGACAATCCTTGAGCTGGCCCGTAAAAATGAAAAAATTGTTGGTATAACTCCGGCAATGCCTACCGGGTGTTCCTTATGCATAATGATGAAGGAGATGCCTGAAAGAACTTACGATGTCGGCATCGCTGAACAGCATGCAGTGACCTTCTCCGCCGGTCTTGCAACCCAGGGACTTATTCCTTTTTGCAATATTTACTCATCCTTTATCCAGAGAGCGTACGACCAGGTGATACACGATGTCGCACTGCAGAATCTTCACGTGGTATTTTGTATTGACCGGGGAGGACTGGTTGGTTCCGATGGTGCAACACATCATGGATTCTTTGATATAGCCTTCATGCGCACCATTCCCAATATGGTAGTTTGCGCACCGATGGATGCTAAAGAGCTGCGGAATATGATGTATTCTGCCCAGCTTGAAAAGAACCAGATGCCTTTTTCCATCCGGTACCCAAGGGGGCGAAGCAATATTGCTGACTGGGAGAGACCGTTTGAAGAAATTGAGATCGGAAAGGGACGTCTTCTCAGTGATGGAAATGACATTGCTGTACTGACAATCGGGAATCCCGGAAACCATGTCGCATCCCTTGTAAAAAAGCTTGAAAAGGAATCAATAACAATTACCCACTGGGATATGCGGTTTGCAACACCTCTTGATAAGGAAACTTTACATTCCGTCTTCAGGAAGTTCAAAAAGATCATTACTGTTGAGGATGGCGTAATTAAGGGAGGATTCGGGAGCGCTGTTATCGAATTCATGTGTGACAATTCATACAATGCTGAAGTCAGGCGCCTTGGCATACCGGATTATTTCGTGGAGCAGGGCAGCCAGGAGGAGCTTTACCATGAGTGCGGATACGACCAGGAAGGGATAGAAAAAACTATAAAAGAAATGCTATGAAAAAATTTCTGATGCTGATTGTGCTGGCTATACTTATTATGTCATGCAGTGACAACAAAAAAGAAAACTGGATTCAGCTTTTTAATGGTAAGGATTTTACCGGCTGGAATATTAAAATTACCGGATCTGCTCTTAATGATAATTACAAAAATACCTTCAGGGTTGAAGACGGAATGATAAAGGTCAGCTATGATGAATATGAAAAATTCAATAATGAATTTGGTCACATATTTTTCATCGAACCCTTTTCTCATTATAAGCTCAGGATTGAATACCGGTTTACCGGCGATCAGGTTCCCGGCGGTCCGTCATGGGCTTTCCGCAACAGCGGTGTAATGCTTCATTCCCAATCGGCTGCTTCGATGAATCTCGACCAGGACTTCCCGGTTTCCATTGAGGCCCAGTTCCTGGGAGGTGACGGAGTATCGGAGAGAACTACAGGCAACGTCTGTACACCCGGAACTAACATTGTCATGAACGGGCAGCTGATAACACAACATTGCACTAATTCCTCATCAAAAACTTATCATGGTGATGTCTGGGTTCATGCTGAGTTTGTTGTGCTGGGTGACAGCATTATCCATCATATTATTGAAGGAGACACAGTTCTCACATATACCAAACCTCAGATCGGAGGTGATCTTCCGGAAGGATTTCCACTGACAGAGGGTACTTTGCTTAATGACGGCTACATATGTCTGCAGGCAGAGAGTCACCCGGTTGAATTCAGGAAAGTGGAGTTGCTCGATCTGAGCAAGAAATGAATAAAATTCCTATTTTTGCAGACCTGCATGACAGCAAGACCGCAAGACTGCATGACTTTAAGACTATGATGCCCGGATGGCGGAACTGGTAGACGCGCTGGTCTCAAACACCAGTAGTAGCAATACTGTGTGGGTTCAAGTCCCACTCCGGGTACAAAAAAAGAGTGAGAGTGAGAGCGAGTGCGTAAGCAACCGCGAACACTCTCGTCTCTTTTTTAATAAGAAACAGGTTTGGCAGCTTTTGTCGTATTATTGTTTCTCAGGGCAACATTCTCTCTCTCAGCTTTACTTACCCGGATAAATGTTTTGCATCCTGCTTCAGCCTTTGATTCGGCAATGAGTCCTTCTGAAATATTTTCGAGAAATATCGCCGGGCTGGATCCGTTGATCAGTCCCTGCCTGCCTGAAAAGGACCTGATTTCAAAATCGGTGACATTCTTAAGCACAAGCGCACTTTGCCAGTTCTTTTCCGGGTCTTCTTCATCCCATTTGACAGCCAGATCCCGAATAAAGAGTCCCCTGACGTCCTCGATCACAAGGGCGTGTGAGCTTCTTTTATCGATAGCATCCTCAGGATTCATGAAGATCTGGACATTATTCATCCTTATGTTTTCAAGCGGCTGCTCCGGCTGACCTTTAATAGTGCTGGTCCCTCGCGGATGTGAAATTATCGTGTCAACAACGATATCCCTTATCCTGCCAAGCTTTGAAGTATCCGACCTCTTGCTGAGCTTGAATTTGCACAGTTCGGCACTGCCCCACCAGTTCCAGTGCCGCCTGTTAGTTTCAACAATCAGGTTCCTGAAAATAATATCGCTCACAGTTGCCCCATCCTGGACATTTATCCCAAATCCCTTATTGGAATTGCGTATAGTGCAATTACTGAAGATAACATGACTGATATCTGCGAATGTTTCGGTTCCGATCATCAGGGGTGTTGATGATGAGGTAAGAACACAGTTTGTTACGACAATATTTTCAACAGGATTGACCTTTTCCTGCCCTCTCCTTTCCGGTGTTTTAAGCACGATCGCATCATCACCGGTAACTATCACTGAATCGGAAATTGTAACATTTCTGGTGCAGCAGATGTCAATCCCATCAGCATTTACCCCCTTCTCCAGATCGGAATATATATAAACACCTCTTATGAAAACACGGTTGCAATCGTTCAGACGGATATTCCAGAGAGGCGAGTGGATAACTGATATATCACTCAGAAGGATATTGGTGCAATTATTAAGAATGAACATATATGTTTGCATCCCGGTCCTGTAGTATCTCCGCATGTCAATGCCCGCCTTCCGTGCGATCTCTATTTCCGATGCGATCTCCGGATCAATTCCGCGCATTTCGACAAATTCGTATTGTGCCAGTCCATCGAGTATTCCTCTTCCGGTCACGGAAATATTTTTTGCATCCTGTGCAAAGATCATTGTTCGCGAACCCTGAATAAAATCAGCGGCATCCTGGCTCAAAAAGAGGGTTGCTCCCGCTTCGAGATTGAGATTGACATTGTCTTTTAATTCCAGGGTGCCCACTGTATAATCACCAGGCGGGACATAGACTGTACCGCCGCCGGCAACATTACATGCATAAATGGCTGAACGAACAGGTATTGTCGCATTATCACATCTGTTCCCCGTGGCTCCAAAATCCTTGACATTAAAAATATTATTGCCGACTTTTCCCGGAGGCTCGGCCGGCTGAGTGACAAATGAGCCTAACAATCCCGCGCCAATAAGGGTTGTTCCATTCTTTACCATCGAACGGCGGTCCATCCTGCAGTTCTTGCGTATGCCATTATTTTCCATTTTCATAAATCACTTTTGAAGAAGTTGTCCTGAATAAATACCTGATAATCAATAATGATTTGTTTTCCGCCCTTTTTGAGCAATAATGTAAAAATACAGCAAATTCCTGTAAGATAATTTGTCGGTTCGGAGTACTAGAGCAGAGCGAGAGCTATTCACCTTTTTTATTTCGTTACCTCTTCAAAATGCACCTCTGCCCACTCAATCATCATCCGGATAACCGGCATCAGACTCTTACCCATTTCAGTAAGTGAGTACTCAACACGCGGAGGTATCTCGGCATATGCTTTGCGCTTTAACAGATGATCATTCTGCAACTGCTTAAGAGTAACCGTAAGCATTTTTTGTGAAATATCGGGTATTGCATTCTTTAACTCTGTATAACGCTTTTTGCTTTTCGCATCAAGGTTACACAAAATCAGTAAAGACCATTTATCGGCAAACCGGCCTAATACATTCCTTATAGGACATTTCGGAAACTGTAAATCAAGCTCTTTCATAATAATGTCTTAATACCGTCAAAGTTATATATTATACTCTTACAGAGAGTAACAATAATAAATAATTATTAGGGTAAAAAAGTAATTTTTTAATCTTAGTAAGCAGGTATAATACTGATATTCAGCATATCTAACCATTCAGTATGTAAGGAACCCGTTTGCATGTTATTTTATATCATCTTAATTTTGGCATTAAGAAACCAGGTCACTGCAATGATAGACTAATTTCAAAACCAACATTATGAAAACATTGAAAAAAATATCCTTAATTTTTCTGGCAGTTTTTCTGATTAATCCGGCCGCTGAAGGCCAGGCAAATAACCTGTTCATAAACGCTAACACCGGTAACGATCAGAATACCGGAACAAAGGAACAACCTTTGAAAACACTGAATGAAGCAGCAAAAAGGGTCAATCAAGCCAATGGAACAGGAGCTGTTACGATTTACCTTTCTGAAGGAATCTACGGATTAAATGCTACTGCGATCTTCCAGCCTGTGAACTGGCAATTTACTAAAGAAGAGCGGCTGACCATCCGGGCTGCTGTTTTACCTGATGATCCTGAATGGAATCCTGCTAAGATGCCGGTAATTATATCTACAATGCCTCTTGAGCTTAAACCTAACGGAAGAGAGGATCCGCTTGGAGGAAGATCATACGGAATTCAGATTGAAACAAACCATGTTACAATACAGGGTTTAAGGGTTTTTGGCTCGCCACTTCATGAAAGACCTGCCGAAGGGATGGTTAGAAGAAACTATCCGATCGTACGGGAGGGTAGAGATCTTGAGGATCTCAGAATTACCCAATGCCTTTTTCTGGGGGATAAGCATGTCATTCCCAACCATCTGGCAATTCTGGCCAGCGGGCAGAATATAGTAGTTGATCACTGTGTATTTTATCATTGCAAGGATGCTGTTGTATTCTGGTTTTCTGACCGGCCGGCCGAGAATTGTGAGATGCATCACAATCTGATGATAGGCAATTATGGCGCAGCCGTATGGTCGTGGTCCGTTGCCGAAGATTTTAAATACTTTAATAATGTTGTGGCCAACACAAATATCTTCTGGGTTTTACACAGGGATGAGGAAAGAACAATGTCCCTTTCAAATTCTCTGGTTATCGGATATAATGAACTGGTTAACAAGGGAGGCGGAGCTGGCGGCCTTGGGGAGAAAGGCAATCCCGATAAACTGAAATTTGGTAAGGATGTGATCATAAAAAAAGAGGGCACCGTGCAAATAGAGGAAGATCCGACAAAGCGCAATTATTTGCATCTGGTCCCCGGTACACAGGGCGCTGACCTGAGAGCCGGATTATTCACTAAGTGAAAGAATTCATAAGGAAAATATCCTTCCCATTGGGTTACAACTTTTAACCGTCTGCCTGCACGGCAGGCAGGTTCGGGGTTCTGAAAAAAGAGCGAGAGTGAGAGCGAGAGCGAGATACTCCCTATATCTTAATGAATATCCTGTTTTTATAAAGCCAGTAACATATATACCATAGGGCAGCCCATACTGCCACACCGGTGATAGTCTCAACAGTAAGCGTACCAGCCCATGAAAACAGCAGTTTGCTGAACGGAGCTGCAATTTTCCTTATAATGCCGGCAGTGCCGATATGAAAGAATATATAAATGAAAATGCAGTTCATACCGACAATGATGAAGAATTTTGCACCTTTTGCAAAAAGTTTCTTCACATCAATAAGCCAGTAGCTGAAGCAGAGAGCAAGTATTGTCCATCCGCCGCTGGCAAATACAAATGAAGATGTTGCGATTTTTTTAATGATAGGAGTAATATTAAGCAGATCAAGCCCATAGCCGATGACAAGCGCCGCGATCCCGGCAATTATGAGTATCCTGATCTTTTCTTTTGAGCTTTTCCCGCTCATTAAAAGCTTTCCGCAGAGAACTCCCCAGACAGTATGTGCAGTGGTCGAAACAAAATTAAGAGTCGCCCATTCACTGGCTTTATCAACACCCTCAATTTTATTATTGAACCATGCTCCAAGATTTTCGTAATTCACCCATGGATTATTGAATCCCTCAGCCGGGAAAAAGCGGTAGGCAAGATCGATAAGCAATAAAACTACAAGTGTAAAAACAATCTGGAATGTGTAACTCTTCTTCCTGATAAGGAATGCCACCAGGTAGGTAACTGACAGTTGGGCAAGGACGTTCTGAAGCCTTAAAACAAAATGTCCTGCTTCGATGAAATAGAGCGCCCACCCTATGAACAGCAGGAGCAACGAACGCTTAATTGCATGCAGGGTGATCTGCCTGTTTGTGGCTCCCTTTTTTTCCCTGTTGGCTACAGCAAATGGAATTGCCACTCCTACAATGAACATGAAGAAAGGCTGTATCAGATCCCAGAAATGAAGTCCATGCCATTCATGGTGTTCAAGCTGAGTGCCTATAAAATGCATTACTCCGCTGTTATAATCAAGCAATGTAGTATACAGGTGAGATGCTTCCCCTGCCAGCATAAACATGGTAAATCCCCGGAAAAAGTCAACGGATGTTATTCTTCCGGGTAACGGCGAGTCAAATTCTTTTGAAATGCTGCTCATTTTTTTAATTATTATTTCACAACAAATATCTTAACTGTACTTTGATTATCTGCCTGCATCAGCAGTTATCTTTTCTCAATCCATATAAAAGTATTGAAAAAGTAATAAATAATAATAAACCTCATTTCTATTTTTACCGGTGGCTTGCAGTTAGGGTAAAATCATTCGTTCATGTATTTAAATTGAGGATATTTATATACTTTTATTGACTGTATAATAATTGTAAAATATTGGCCTGGGGGAAAAAATCCGTCTGAAGTCAGTTTCTTGTATTTTTCTTCTTAGCAGCCACTCAAAATGAAGACAAGTAAGTATATAATCCTTTTCTTTCTTGTCTGTTTTTTGGACTGGACTTCTATATCCGGGCAGGGTCATAATGGCAAAAACCTGAATTTCAGTCTCGGTAATTTTACAAACTGGGCAGGGTATACATGGAGGTTCAGCAATGAAGTGCCTTCAATAAACACAAATCCGGTTCAGGGCATTACAGACAGGAGACACACAATTATGTCCGACACCGGCGAATATGATAAAAATACCGGATATGCATTGAGAAAAATACCAAAAGGTTATTTGTATTCTGCACGGCTTGGAGATGAGATTATCAGTTCCGATCGGGCGCCCAGGTGCTGGGAACAAAGCCTTAGATACTCTTTGTCCATCGATTCGTCAAATTCTCTGCTGATCCTCAGGTTTGCCCTGGTATTACAATATATCGCTTCTCATGCACCAACAGATGAACCGCGGTTTCGTCTTACCCTTTATGACAGCCAGGGCAATATCATACCAGATTGCTCAAATTATGATGTATACGCGACCAATAAACATGTAAAGGGATTTCAAGCTTATCAACCCTCCGGTTCATCAGTCCCTGTTATGTGGAGGGACTGGACGACGGTGGGAGTAAACCTCCTGAAATACCTCGGACAGACTGTCACTATTGAGTTTCTGTCGGCCGACTGTGCAGAGCAATACCATTACGGATATGCCTATTTTGTTGCAGAATGCCAGCCATTATATATTAAAGTAAAGTATTGTTCTGCTGACACTGCTGCAAAGCTTATAGCTCCGGAAGGGTTTGAAAAATACAGATGGACGAATTCCGCAGGTAATTTGCTGGATACGCTGCAGATTCTTGATGTGGCTGTACCCGATCAGAAAGCAGCATATACCTGTACAATGACATCAGCTACCGGATGCGTAATTTCACTCCAGACTTCAATAGTTAAATATATACCTCATGCTGACTTCAGTTCTTTCATGTTAGACTGTCATTCCAATACAGTTCAGATGATCAATCTGTCAGAAACAAACCATGGTTCTTTATCATACAAATGGTATTTTGAAGACGGGAATACATCTGCCAGCAAAGACCCTCCGTGTACCTTCAGCACTTCCGGCATGCATAAGGTCACCCTTATCCTTAACAATCCGCCTTCTGCCTGCAGTGATACACTGACAAAGGACATTGAATCATTTTCACCTCCGCTTGTTGGTATAACCGGTTATTCCACCTATTGCCCGGGATTCAGCACCTGGATAAAAGCATATGGTGCAGTTGATTATACCTGGAATAATGGTTCGAAAGCTGATTCAATTGAAATTGGTTCTCCGGGTGGGAAATACTGGTTGTTGGGGCGCTCAAGCACGGGATGTGTTTCCGACACAATTTACAGAACCATTATAGAGGAGCCATACTGGCCATTATTCATGCATGGAGACACATCAATATGCGGAAGCGGAAGCGTCACTCTCTCTGCATCCGGTGCTTTGAATTATTCATGGGACAATGGAAGTTCAAATGATTCTGTTACAGTATCAGATGCCGGAACCTATACTGCTTCAGGAACAAACGCCAGGGGTTGCAAAAAATCAGTAGTTTTCAGGGTGACAGTATACCAGTTACCATTAGTTGATTTCATATTCTCCCCTGATGTCCTTGACAGGAAGAACAGCACGATAACCTGTAATATCCCTGCTCAGACAGGTGTGAACTACATCTGGACCATGGGTGATGGTGCATACGGATCTGGTCCTGATTTCCGGCATGGATACAATATATCTTCAACTCCATTGTATTATCTGATCTCACTTACTGCAACAGATGAGCATAAATGTACTGACAGCTCCTTTAAATATGTTGATATAATTCCTTTCATACCTAATGTATTTACCCCCGACGGGGATGGCATAAATGATGTCTTTATGTCAGGTTTTGAATTAGAAATAGTAGACAGGAATGGAATGAGGATACATAAAGGCAATGATGGCTGGGATGGATTGAAGGATGGACGGCCTGCAAATCCCGATACTTACTTCTATGTTGTATATTATGAAGACAGCAAAGTTGTTACACGTTCCAGAAAAGGTTATGTTACCCTGGTAAGATGAACTGAATTAAATGAAACATATTTCTGGATATATTTTGATATTGATTGTCCTGATACCTTGCCCGGAATTAATGGCACAGGCAGATATCAGCATGGCAACACACTGGAATAACAGGGCTTATTACAATCCGGCTTTCATCACACGTACAGATTATCTATTCCTTTATACAAATGTCCGCCGTCAGTGGATGGGAATTAAGGGAGCACCGGAGGTCATAAACATTCAGGCATCACAGTATTTTCAAAGCATGCGGTCAGCATTGGGTTTATCGCTGGTCATTGATAAAATAGGAGTCACCCGGACGTATAATCCAATGGTATCATATGCTTACCGTATAGCAAAAAAAGATGCATGGACATTATCCCTGGGGCTTTCAGCGGGAATATTTTCACGCTCAGTCAATGGTGCTTTGTTTGAAGCAGAATATGCACCGGATCCTTCTCTCTTTTATTATAACAGGAAAACTACTGATCCTGATGTTAATGCAGGAATTGAGTTTCAGAACATGCATTTTATTTATGGTGCTTCAGCTACACATTTATTTTCAATGAGTAAATCCGACAGCCTGATGATGAACGCAAATCACCGTTATGCCTATGTCATCTATAAAAACGATAATCCTCAGTTGTTTACTTATACTTTAGGGGTCCAGGTAATCAATAAAGACAATCTTACGATTCTGGAAGGAAATGCATCCTTAAGGATCAAGCATAAGCCGAGACTCATGGAAGGAACTCTCCTGAGAGGATCCCAGGAGATCCTCGATTTTGGACTTACCTGCCGAACTTCACGTCAGCTGACACTCAATTTTGGATTGATGATCACCTCTTTCATAAGGATTGGTTATTCTTATGATCAGAGTCTGTTTTCGTCGTATTACCTGAATCAGACTCATGAGATTATGCTTGAATACCGGATCCCGGCAAGATCTGCTTCTCCGGTTGTTAAATGCGGGGATAAGGAATACTGGTACCATTGATTTCAATGCCGCTGTTCAGAGTGAAAAACCGGGTGTCAAAATATTGCTTCCTCCTGATCATTTCACAGGTATTTATTCTGACAGCTTCCGGTATTACAGCAAATTTCAGTTATGTCACGGTCAGCAACTGTGCTCCTGCTGTCGTCAGGTTTACAAATAGCTCAACACATGGACCAGGTATTACCTATACCTGGAACTTTGGTCTTGGGGCAATTGTCACAGCGACCGATAACTCTGTGAAAGAACAGCTTTACCTCAAAGCAGGACAATATAAAGTATCTCTTAAGGTCACCAATGGCATTGAGACTGACAGCACAAGTACTGTGATAACAATAGCCCGGGGACCAGTGGCAGGCTTTACTGCCGATCCGGTGAATGGTTGTCCTCCCATGCCGGTCAATCTCACCAGCACCTCAAAGCCGGGTGATTCTCAGATAATCACTTCTTTATGGGATCTTAGAAACGGAGAATACAGACAGGGATCATCTGTTCAATATACATATAATACCAGCGGGCAATATGATGTGGCGTTGAAAGTGACAGACCAGAATGGCTGTGTCAGCCAGCTTGAATCAGAAAAAATAATTACAGTTTCAGATAAGCCCAGACCGGATTTTGCCGCATCTGACACATTTGCCTGTTATCCTCCCATCAACGTGTCATTTACCAATCTGTCAAAAGGGTCTTCGGCATTGACCTATAAATGGGATTTCGGGAACGGGGACACTTCAACGGAAATAAGCAATTCATCGGTATATGATTCAATTGGAAGTTACAGTGTCAGGCTGACAGCAACTGATGAGTCCGGGTGTTCGGATTCTCTTATTAAAAAATCATATATAACTGTAGGATACAGAAAAGGCACACTGACAGTTTATGATGCCAGGAACAGGATCTTCGATAAATCTTATATCTGCGACGGGGTGTACCGGTTTGTTTATTCCGATCCTAATCTGCCCGACTATACCTGGACCATAACCGATAATGATAAAACTACCACCATTCACAGTAAGAATTCAATAAAATATCAGGTTACAGGGTCAGGAAAGATTGCTGTCAAACTGGTATATGGCAGGAATTCCTACTGCACTGACAGTATTACCGTTTCGTTTATCAAAAGCTACATTAAGGCAGCTTTCAGCCTGGCTGATACCCTGTTCTGTTCGATACCCCGGACTATTAATCTCGTAAACTCATCACAAAATGCTGATCTGATTTCATGGTATGTTTCAGACACATTGATATCAAATGATAAAACAACCTCCTATACGCTGACAGGAAAGGACCTTCCGGAAGAAACCTATGAACAGCTGTACAGTCATGAACTAAACAGAAACCGTATTCCCATTAAGCTTGTGGTTTCTAACGCAGGTATTTGCTATGACTCAATAACCAGGGTGATCACTATTGCAAAGCCGCTCGCCCGGTTCATGCCTGATAAGGTGTCAGGTTGTGTTCCGCTCCAGGTTACCTTTTCTGACAGCAGCAGATCGGCTTTCAGTATAGATTCATATACATACAGCATCAACAGTGATCTGATCACTTCCCTGGATAAAACACCTGTAAATTACACTATCACAAAGCCGGGGAAATACGATGTTTTTGAAATAATAAAAAGCGGGAATTGTTATGATACATCGCATGTCGTCAGAATCGTTGCTGGTGAAAAGCTGACACCTGACTTTACTGTTTCTCCTGAAGAGGTTTGCAATGGGGGAACAGTTCATCTCTCCGGAAATGTCAGTGACAACCCGCTGCCTGGAATGTGGCGTTTCATTTCTGACGATCTGTTTGATTTTAATTTTATATCCAGACCTGATACGGGATTTACGGTATACTCTGACAACACAGGATTTAAGGACATCAGACTAAGGGTCGATTATAACGGATGTATCTCAGATACACTTAAAAAGAATGTCCTGAAGATCAAGGGACCGGCAGGTAGTATTACAGAGTCGTTCAGTTGCGACAATTCATTAAAATACAGGTTTAAATCTGTTATTGACCCATCAACGTCGCTGATATGGAACATTGATACAGGCATATACTACGATACTGATTCTATCGATTATGTTTTCCCTGAAAGCGGCGACTATATTGTAAAGCTTACTGTATCTGATGCTTTATCAGGCTGTACGCTTGAAAAAACAAGGAGCGTAAACGTTCGCCAGGTGATATCTGATTTTACTTTAAATGACACAATCTTCTGTGTCGGTGATTCAGTCTTTTTATATGCGGAAACATCCGGGGATTTCATAAATACATGTTATAATGAGGGCTTCCTGTGGTATTTCGGAGACGATTCTCCACCCAGAAGAACATTTCTGACCAGCTATGATCATGTTTATACCGGGCGTGGAACATACCCGATCAGACTTGTTGTTACGGGAGACAACGGATGTGCAGATACTTCCCGGAAAGCAGTTCATGTATTCAGACCATCAGGAAGCTTTACTGCCGACACCTCCTCAGGTTGCCTGCCCGATCTTAAAATCAAGTTCACGAATGCATCTACAGATACAACCATAGTAAGGTGGATCTGGAACTTCGGAGACAACACATCCGACAGCACAAATAGTATAAGTGTATTTCATACATTTATTAGCGAAACGCAAGAAACCTTTTATCCTGCTCTGACCGTTTATGATAAATGGTCATGTTCAAGCACTTATTCGGAACCTGCAGAGCTTATCGGAATAAACGGGGATTTTCAGGCAGATGATAATGCTCTGTGTATTGGAGAAGCAGTTATGTTCACTCCTTCTGATCCCGATTTGACGGACCTTTACTGGGATTTCGGGGATGGTACAGGTTCCGTGACTTCAGGAGCACATACCTATACTTCGCGCGGACTTTTCACAGTATCGATGGCCGCAACCAAGGGGGAGTGCAGTGATACTATAACAAAAGAAAACTATATCTATGTTGAAAAGGCAGATGCCAGCTTCACGGTCAGCGACACTGCATATAATTGCTATCCGAAGACTATAAATTTTGTCCATGATAATTCTGTAAACAGTCCTGGCGTCGAATTTCTCTGGACATTCGGCGACCAGGTTCTGTTGGGCAGAAGTTCAGAGAATGTGAATTATACATTCATTAAACCTGGAAATTACAAAGCACAGCTCTCTGTCAGAACATTGAACGGTTGCGAAGCCGGCAGATCAAGGAATATCCTGATAACAGGACCTGATGCTTTGGTAAGTTTCTTCCCGCGTGAATTATGCTACAATGAAACCGTATATTTCGAAATGGATTCCATTCGGAACGCAAGTGGATGGAAATGGCTGTTTGGTGACGGAATTACTTCAACTGCCAATCCTGTTACACACCGTTATACTTCCAGGGGCAAGATCGTTCCTTCAGTTCAACTGGTCAACGGAACCTGTACCGCTATCAAGGTTCTTGATACACTTTCAATTTCAAAGGTCCAGGCTGATTTTAAGAGCATCGACAGCATATACAGTTATTGCTACGGAACAAAGGTTAATCTCCTGAATCGTTCATTAAATTCTGATTCATGGAGCTGGGCTCTGGATGGCGTTCACGTCTCTGCAGGATTTGATCTTAAAAATGTAGAGTTCAGCAATCCGGGTGATCATTATATCAGGCTTGTGGCAAAGGAGAAAGCAGGCTGTTCCGATACACTGACAAAGAAATTTACGATCAATCCGATTCCATCCTTCAAAATTGAGGGTGATTCAGTAATATGTGCAGGACAGAGAGCTGTCACGCTTAAAGTCGTCGAACATTCCGGAGATAAGATCAGATGGACGCCCGCAGAAGGTTTAAGCAGCACTACAGTTTTTGAAGTACTTGCCAGACCGGAAGTAACAACTACATATACGGCAAGGGTGACAACTTCGTCAGGATGTTCAGCAACCAGGCAAAAGACAGTATTTGTCAACCAGCCTTTCGATTTAAGCAGGTTCCCGTTGAATGACACTACAATCTATATCGGCCAGAAGATCAAACTGATTATCAGGACCGCCGATAGCGATGTGACCTATTATTGGTCTCCGGATGATAATATCTCATGTATCCATTGCAACAATCCATGGGTATGGCCTACTGAAACAACAACATATACTGTTGAGGTGCAAAATGGATGTTTTGACATCTCCGAGGAATTTAATATTGAAGTTATCAGCGATTTTTACCTTGAGGCGCCTTCTGCATTCACTCCCAATGGTGATTCTAACAATGATCTGTTTAAGTTTGAAGCGAATAATATTACGAATTTTGAACTGAAGATTTTCAACCGCTGGGGAGAAATTGTTTACTCATCGAATGATATTAACCAGGGTTGGGACGGAAATATAAATGGTCATCCGCAGAACATTGATACATATAAATATTCGGTAAATGCCGAAACCATTCATGGATACAAATTCTTAAAGAGCGGTGAATTTTTATTGTTAAGATGATGTCCTGTTTAAAAAATAATGCAATAAAACCGGATCTTAAGCGCTCATGCCTTATCATTCCGGCTCTTATTCTTTTTTTTATCGGGAGACCGGAGCTTCAGGCACAGGATATACACTTTTCACAGTTTTACGCAGCTCCCCTCCTTATCAATCCTGCAAATACAGGCATGTCAGGTGAGGATATAAGGATTGCAAATATTTACAGGAACCAATGGTCAAATATCGGTGTACCCTATGAAACTTTCAGTACATCAGTTGATAAAAAGACAATAATTTCAGGTCATACATTTGGTCTTGGCGGATTTATCCTTCATGATCAGTCATCAGCCCTCAGCTTGTCAGCAAATGAATTTATGTTTTCCTTAAGCTATTCACAAATAATAAGAAATCAACAATTTACTATAGGATTACAGCCTGGCCTAGTGTTAAAATCCGTTGATCTTGCCGGCATAACCTTCAGCTCCCAGTTTAATCAGTCAGGCCAGGTCTTCGATCATACACTTCCAAGTATGGAAAGCGGGCTGGGTGACAGAATGAAATATTTCGATCTTAATGCCGGAATAATCTGGCGTACAATGATCCGTACCATTATGCCCTCTGCAGGTATATCAATAAGTCATCTGAACATGCCTTTGCAGAAATTTATGACCTCTTCAGCCGGCACCCGGCTTCCCGTGAGAGTGAATTTTAACAGTGAAGTAGTGGTGCCAGTCAGCAGCATAATCGATCTTAAACCATGTGTGATTTACAGTTACACCAGAGGAACAAATGAATTCCTGTTTGGCAGCACAGGGGCTTTTCTAGTATCCTGGTCAAATATCCCGGTAAGGAAACTGTATGCTGTGACAATGTTCCGTATAAATCCATTCCGCGATATTGATGCTTTTATCCTCGGCGGCGGAGCAGAATTTCTTAAATTCAACCTGGGGCTTATTTACGATTTAAATATTTCACCTCTGCATAAAGCAACAAATTTCAACGGTGCATTTGAAGTGTCACTGATATATACAGGTAAAACACATGTCAGGGATAAAACGAGTCAACCATGCTATATTATAAACTAATGATAATCAGGTCAATGGATGACAGAAGAATGAAATACGGGATTTCACATCTTTTCGGTTTTAGCATCATTTTGCCGTTCATGCTTTTTATCTGTTCAGCCAATGTACATGCGCTGGCGCCTGACAAGGATATTAAATTACTATACAGACTGGCCAATATTTATTTTGAATCAAGAGATTATCAAAGAGCAGTACAGTATTATGATTCTGTAATTAATGTCAATCCACGGAAGTATCCCCTGGCATATTACCGGAAGGGTATCGTATGCATGAATCTTAAAAGATATGATATAGCAAAAGAGTCATTCACAACATTTAAAAAGTACTACGGCAAGAAAGATAAATTCAGCTATAAAAGGCTGGCAACAGTGTATGCGGCAAATTCAGACTGGGCAATAAACAGGGCTGATACAAACGGGAATATAATAGTCTCCCATCCGGGAAAAGCCCTGAACAATCCGGATATCGATTTTTCACCATCCCCGGTTGATGACAATACGATTATTTATGCCGCTGCATTTAGTGATAATAATGCTCAGATCAATCCTGTAAGACAGATATTCAGGGCAGAAAAGATTGACGGTACGTGGCAATCCTCAGGATTGTTTGAAAGCAATATCAATGATCCCGGATTCAATACAGGCAATGCTGTGATATCAGACGACGGTAAGAGAATATTTTTTACAAGATCCCGTAAAAACTGGCAGGATAAGTATATAAGCGAGATCTATTTAAGCCGTTTCGAGGATGGTCAATGGCAAATGCCTCAAAAGCTTCCGTACCCTGTTAACCGTGAAGATTATACAGCCACACAGCCTGCGATTGGAAGAAACCTGAGGACCGGCAGGGATATCATCTATTTTGTTTCAGACAGGCCGGGAGGAAGAGGAGGCATGGATATATGGTATTCTGAATATGATAAAAAGACGGATACTTACAAAAACCCGATTGCTCTTTCAATTAAAGTCAACTCATTGGGTGACGAGTACTCTCCTTTTTACGATATCCCGACCCAGACACTTTATTTCAGTTCATCGGGAAGGAAAAACGGATTGGGAGGATTTGATATTTATAAAGCAACAGGTTCTGCTGCCAAATGGACAGATGCTGTTCCTATGCCCAAACCCATAAACTCTTCATTTGATGATTATTATTTTTCAATCATGAAGAGTAACAGGGAAGGATTCTTTTCTTCGAACCGTCCGGGAGCATTCAGCTTAACCAATGGTACCTGCTGTGATGATATATTTTCGTTTTATGTAAATGAATGTGTAAAGATCTATTCCTGGGGGACTGTAAGAAACAATGTGAATTATGACATTTATGATTACCTGAATGAAAAATATCATCTTGGACTTAAATATCCGGAAAATAACTCCACTATTCCTGATGTCCCCGTGGAACTCTATCTTACCGATGAAAAAGAAAATGATGAGTTCCTTATTGCGAGAACCACAACTGACAAGGATGGTAATTTCAATTTTGGCCTCGAGACTGATAAACATTACAGAGTACTGGTAAAGAATTATGGTTATTTCGAGAAAAGAGTGCCTGTGAGTACCATTGGTATCTTTTGCTCCGACACCATTGAAATTGGAATAACTTTTTTGAGCTATCTGCCGAAGGTCACCATTCAACTGAATATCTATTATGATTTTGACAAGTACAAGCTCAGCGATACTGCAAGACAGACAATTGATTCAATGGTAATGCCCCTGTTTGATATTTTCCCGAACGGGATAGTCGAGATTGGTTCACATACCGACAATAAAGGAACTGATGAGTATAATATTGAGCTCTCACAAAAAAGATCGGAAAGTGTTGTTAGTTACCTTATCTCAAAGGGAATTTCACCCGAAAGGGTGATAGCTAAAGGTTATGGAATGCGTAATCCTGTCGCCCCTAATACCAACAATGACGGCTCTGATAATCCTGAAGGGAGACAGCTGAACAGGAGGACTGAATTCAGGATTGTAGGAGAGATATCCACATTCAACAAGGATGAATTATGAAAAATACAGGAAAAGGCTTTTTGACAATATCGTTTGTTTTGATCCATTGTTTTGCCTCATCCCAGCTGCCCGATGGTGTTACTGCAACTCAGTCTTTTCTGGATACCATTATGTTAAATTATGCGGAAGAAAATTCTTTTGTCTTTGATCTGAATCCTTCTGATCCGTGTGTCAATATACCATTAAGCATTCATATTATAATGGATAGGAAAGGATCTCCGGGCGTGGATCTTAAAGATATTAATTACAGTGTTACTCTGGCTAATGGATTTTTTAAAAATGCCGGCATAAGCTTTTTTATAGATTCTACCGAGTTTATCAATGATTACAATTACTCCTTTATTACCAATAACAAACTCAGGAAAGAACTTCTGACAAAACATGCAATTAATAACCAGATTAACCTTTTCCTGGCCGATTCGATTAAAATGGGAGCAGGTGAATGTTATGGATTTACATACTTTCCTGATGTACCGGACAGCAACTTTATTTATCTTGACAAGGAGTATGCTGGCGGTATTTCACTCACAACAATGTTAGGACATTTCATGGGATTGCTTTCAACCCACGAGAGTGCCGGCGGCAGAGAACTTGTAAGTGAAAAGAACTGTTCTTCTGCCGGTGATTTTATTTGTGATACATATGCCGATCCGGGTCTGTTTAATGAGGTTATTGACAGCTGTAAATACATTGGCAGAATGAGGGACGACAGCGGTATATACTATATACCCTCGGTGGCCAATATCATGTCAGATGCACCCGATAAATGCAGATGCATTTTAACGCCTTTGCAATACCGCAGGATATACTATTACTATCACAGGTACCGGCACAAGAATTAAACCAGGTTTTCAAATTCAATCCCTATCTTCTTCAGAGCATACCCTGCCTCATTAATATAATCACCATAAACAGTGATCCAGTGAAAACCTGGCATTTTTTCTGCAACTGATTTGCTGTCGCATTCATAACTGATATCAATCTGTGAGCGACATATATCGAGCATCGGATTTGAAATTATCTTCCCTGCAAGACCGATATTGCGGTTAAATGCAAAATCCGGCATGACATTGGTAACTGTTTGTCCGATAAGCATCTCCACCTTGGGTGCAGCTCCGTAGTCAGATTCAAAATGAGTGAGTATTCTCGCAGGTTCGAGCTTTTTGCCATCCATCTTACGCGGAGCTGTGCAATGAGCAAGAGTTATTCTTTTATCGTGAGGATATGTCGGATCATTAAGAAAAGCAGGCTTGCCGGAGATGTTTGCCAGAAGAATCCCCATCGGAACAACAACAAAATCCGATTCACAGTAAGCCAGGTAACCACTATCATTAAGCAGACTTAGTGTAAGGCAGGCAGTCGTTTCGGCCAGAGGCATAATGGTTCCCATGCAATTATTTATTGTTACTGACCTGCAATTGAATTTCTCCATAAGCCTGACCAGTACTTCTTCCAGGACAAAGCAATTCTCCACATATTTCCGTTCTGTTTCGAGCTTTATACCAGGGTCATGGAGATAATTATCTGCACTTCGCTTTGCGCGGGAAACAACTGAATTGTCCTTTCTTGCCCCGGTGATCAGTTTCCCTAATTCATCATATGGAACATCCCTGATATCAAACTTATACTTCTCGCTGACTGATTTCATTACTACATCCAGAGGCTGTGACCAGGCTCCTGCACCTCCTATGGTCAGCACCCCTGAACCAACGGTATTTCGCAATCCGCATAATGCTCTAAGCCTCCATAACAATTCATCCTGGCTATCGATTACCACATCGTTTTCATCGATACCTTTCACGGCCAGCTTGTCCGTATGCTGCCTGAGGTAACGCGGACTTATTATTTCGTACCAGAGATATACCGGTCCTGATTCATGACGGCAGAAAAAGATAATATCCTTCCCTTTTTTATTAAGAATATCAAACAAACCCTGTCCTCCGCCTGCAGCATAAATGATCAGAAGGTCAGCTGAATCGATGTCTTTTACATTGCTGAGGTCCTGACTGTCGCGGACGCTGCTGACCGGCAAAAAGCTGACCGGAAAGTCAGCCCTGGAATCAAGATTTTTCAATTCTTCCGTTATCCGTCTGATCTCTTCAACAGCATCTTTTTCGGTCTGGATGCCTCCCCAGGCTCTCCAGCTGGTCTGGGACTGACGAGTTGGTATCTCATATGTTAAAACCGGTTTCACTACCAGTGGTTTGCGTTGAGGTACTCTTCTCTCAGCATCCTGATCGCTGATAAGAGCAGCCCATGAGAGGCCTGACAATGCGATTGTGCCAAGCGCTCCTGTTCCTGTAACACTTACGAATTTTCGTCTTGTTATTTCATTTTTAACATGATTGCCACCGCAACAAGGACAATCGGATTTGTGTATCAATCCTCTATTATCTTTTAAATTTTCCATAGTCTCATGTATGTTTAGTTATCACAAAGGATTATTTACGCAGGTCAGTACAGATCCTTTAACATCCAGATCGTGCAGCCGAAATGTCCCTCATCACCCATCTTATGATCAATAAACCGGAATCCTTCCTTCTGATAAAGGCTTATCGCTTTACCCAGCTCGGGTAAAGATTCAAGATATAATTGTTTGTATCCGAGTTCTTTCGCTGATTCAATGCTCATCTCAAGCAGCTGCCTGCCAATTCCCTGCTTGCGATAGGAAGCATTCAGGTACAATTTGACCACCTCCCCGCAACCTTCAGGCAGATTCTGTGTTGGATATACTCCGCATCCGCCAATGATTTTGCCATCATCTTCTGCAAGCCAATATATTGAGTGCGGCATCTGAAATAGCGTATACAGATCATCTGTTGTAGGATCAAAATAAACAGTGCCCGGACGGGCAATTCCGAATTCCCTGAAAACCGAACGGATCAGATCTGCTATCTCTTTGTTATCTTTCTTTTCAAGATGTCTGTAAGTAATACTCATCTTTTTGAAAATTGTCCTACAGCGAGAACCAGTAGCTTAATTTTATCAGGAAGATATTATTCGGAAATACATCTGTTAGTTGTCCGTATGATTCTCCGATGGAAGCTTCCGACAAATCCGTTCTGCCGGTCCTTTCACTCGACCATACAAGATAAATAAAAGATCCCAGACGGTATTCCCATTTAGCAACCAGGTTCGAGCGGTACTGATGAAAATTGAAATCGGGTTTGAAAATATAGTAATCAGGTGACGAATCGTTGTTCTCATCCAGCCCCAGCAGGTTTCCATCAGAAAATGCCGGATCAAAAACCGTAAACCTGTTTTCATAATTCTTTGCCTGAGGATCTGTTATACGCTTATATTCTGAATAGCTGCCCCTGGATACAAACGGGCTTCCGTAATACTGTACTGAAAATTCAGGAGTCAGATTAAGGTCCATCCTCAGGGTGAGCCCGAGAGTCGTCTGGTCAATTGTTCCGAGAATATATCTCTTCTCACCCAGGTAGCTCTTGGTTGTTATATACTGCAGCTCATCCAGATTCTTTTGATAATCAGCTGTCAGCCTGATCCTTAATGAGCTGAAAGGGCGGAATGATACTGATGGGTTAAGTTCATGGCTCGTGGCTGAATTATTGCCTGAACTCTCATATCCATACGAAAACAAGAACATAAGTTTTTTTGACGGATCGGTCATTACATTTCCGAATGTCATAATACTATGTGGCATAATCATATCAGGACCTCCGCGAAGCTTCCTTGGATCATCTGCCTGCGAATGGAATATCAGATTTGTACGGAAACTCCAGTTATTTTTAAATGTTGACGAAAACGAGAGGTGTCCTCCTGAGCCGAGCCATGTGCCGTCGAAATTCCATGAATTGAACTGTTCAAGATCAACTTCGAGAGTATTAAAAATTGATACCGGTTTATTTACAAGATAAGAGATCTCATTATCCTGCTGTATCTCATCAGCTGAATTCATATAACCCAGATCATTTAGCTCCAGACCCGGAGAAAGCCATGACACACCGGCAGAGTATCTCCATAATCCTTTTGATCCCCGTCCTATTTTTAACTTGCCTCCGAAACCGCTAAGGCTGGTTCTGGTTGTGTCATAATCCAGGTAATCTGCCCCGGGGCGATGAAAATACCTTGCTGAGGATTCCTGTAAAGCTGTTATTGCATCGGTGCTTCCGCCGACGTAACTCCCCAGTAATTTTGCATCGAGGTAGAACTCCTTGTCTTTCCAGTGATGAAGGATATCAAGCCCGCCAGTATAGGCTTCATTGCTTAGAAATTCAAGATTTTCTTCCTCAAAAAACCGGTTGGTTGAGGTCAGCATCCCTCCCACTACGGTATTCCCCGCCTTGTAGCCTTTTTGCACTCTTGCCACCATGTAGTTGGTAAGCGGCTCCACCTTGCTTTTGCTTCTGTTATCGTACTGATCACTTAATCTTGCATATTCATTTGCATTCAGGCTTTGAATCAATCCTACTGACAGCCCTTTGGAGGTAGTCCCGCTGAATTTGACTGCACTTAGAATTGTAGTTTTATCAGGTGAACTTACAAACAGTGTATCATTCGGATCAACTGTCCTTGAAGGAGAGTGTCCGATGCGGCGGGAATAGAAAAGGTTTTTATCATCAAAATCATAATTGAAGATAGTCAGACCTTCAAGAAAGAAAGGGCGTTTTTCTTCATAGAATGTTTCAAATGCTGTCAGGTTCATTACTGAAGGATCTGATTCCACCTGTCCGAAATCGGGATTTACCGTGAGGTCGAGTGTGAAATTGCTTGAGATACCTATCTTCGCATCAAGTCCCAGATTGCCTCCCCATATTCTGCCATTTCCGGTAAATGGATTTCCTGATTCCTCCTTCATGGTCTTCAGGTCACCGAGAACAAATGGCATTATTTCAAGACGGCGTGATTTTTTCAAACCGCTTATACCTTTAAGCTCGCCAAAGTTATATAGCATCCCCGGACCGGTTTTTGATTGTATCTCCCAGTTGCTTTCCTCCTGAAGCCTTGATATCCACCTCCAGGTATGCATGCCCCATACCTGTTCTTCTTCCCCGCTGTAACGAAGCTGGCTCAGAGGGATTTCCATTTCAGCCACCCATGCAGAGTCCTCAAGTCCTGTTTTCCCTTTCCACACAGGATTCCAGTTGAAATCCCAGTCCATTGGATTGAACAGAATAAGATCCGATTTCTGTCCCCATGCTGTCATCGTAAATTCAAAACCTGTTCTGTAATCACGGTAACTGTCAAAAGTCACTCCCATCATATCGCCAACCTGCTCATCACGGATACCTGACATCCGGTTAATTTTCGCCGGCTCGCCATCGTAACCCCTTAATGCCACATAGAGATTCTTATCGTCATACTGGATATTGAATACAGTCGGCCATGTGGGCTTTGCTCCCTCTTCCGGTATCCACTGGTGATAATTACCTGCCCATGTTCCCTGCTTCCAGCATTCATCATCAAGTTTGCCATCTATCACGGGTTTTGGAGTGCTTAAACGTACGGTTGTATAAACAGGTTGTTGCTTCTTTTGCCACCGTACCGTATCCTGATCGTTTGTCTCCTGAAAGAAAGACAGAGCCGGTACAGAAACAAGAAAACACAATAAAGAGAATAAGAATGACCTTGAAAAAAGGGAGAATCTGGTCATATTAATGTTGTTTGTCTGTTTTCATAATAATTCCGGTTTAAAATTAATAGAATAACTTACTTTTAGAGGTTTTCATTTCATATATTTAGTGGTATTAAATGTCTTTTCGACTTACTTTTAATAAGCAGCATTATGAAAAACCTGATACGACCCCTCCCTGTTATTTTAATGTTATCCATCTTCAGTTATGCTCTGTCAGCACAGGATCCGATGGGACCACCTTCCGGGGGACAGCAGAAGCAGGATATATTAATTCCAGTAAGCACCAGGAATACAGAGCTGGTTCTCAGAGTCAACAGCCGTGATGGAAGAGTTTATCAGGCCTGCTTCGGTAAAAAACTGAACAAGTCTGATAACATTTTACAGATGAGGGATGCCGGGCACCTTGCATATGCAACATTTGGCACAGACAATCTTTTTGAACCGGCTGTCCGGGCTACCCATAATGACGGAAATCCTTCCCTTGAACTTAAATATGTCAGTCATCAGTCTGAAGCAATTGACGCTGATATCACTCTGAACAGAGTCTTTCTCAGGGATCCTGAATATCCTTTCGAAGTGACACTTAACATTAAAACATACTCTGAAGAAGATGTAATTGAACAATGGGTTGAAATAAAACATAATGAGAAGAAACCTGTCACAATCTTCAATTATGCATCCTCAATGCTTCACTTTGATGCAGAGAAGTACTGGCTTACACAGTTTCATGGCGACTGGGCCGAAGAAATGAGGATGCAGGAAAGTGAACTGACAGCCGGTATTAAAATACTGGACTCAAAACTCGGAACACGGGCCCACATGTACCAGACACCGGTGTTTTTATTGTCACTTAACGACAAATCCGACGAAACCACTGGTGAAGTAATTGCAGGAACACTTGGATGGTCAGGCAATTTCAGATTCCTTTTTGAGGTCGATGAAAAGGGTTCTCTCAGGGTAATTTCAGGCATCAATCCATTTGCTTCAGAATATTCCCTTGAACCAGGAAAGGTATTCAAGACTCCCTCAATGATATTTACTTATTCATCAGCAGGCAAAGGACAAGCCAGCCGCAGCCTTCATCACTGGGCTCAAAAATATGGAATAATGGACGGTACAGGCAGCCGATTCACTCTTCTTAATAACTGGGAAGCTACATACTTCGACTTCAATGAAAAGAAGCTTACAGATATTCTTGATAACACTAAGAAAATGGGGCTTGATGTTTTCCTCCTTGATGACGGCTGGTTCGCAAATAAATATCCAAGGAATAATGACCGTGCAGGATTGGGCGACTGGCAGGAGAACAGGGTAAAACTGCCAAACGGACTCGGCTACCTGGTCAAAGAAGCTGACAGTAAAGGTGTTAAGTTTGGAATCTGGATTGAACCTGAGATGGTCAATCCTAAAAGTGAGCTTTATGAAAATCATCCCGACTGGATACTCAGGCTTCCAAACCGGCCGGAACATTATTACAGGAACCAGCTTGTGCTTGACCTCACCAATCCTGAGGTGCAGGAGTTTGTTTATAATGTTGTGGATGGAATGCTTACAACCAATCCCGGGATTGCTTTCATCAAATGGGATTGCAACAGGATGATGACCAATACATATTCAAAATATCTGAAAGACAAACAGTCACACATATATATTGATTATGTGAACAGCCTTTACAGTGTACTTGACCGCCTTCGCCAGAAATACCCTCATCTTCCGGTGATGCTCTGTTCAGGCGGCGGCGGGAGGGTTGACTATGGAGCTCTGCGTTATTTCACTGAATTCTGGGCAAGTGACAATACAGATCCGCTTGAAAGAATATATATCCAATGGGGATATTCATATTTCTTCCCTGCAATTTCGGTATGCAATCATATAACTTCATGGGGGAATCAATCCCTGAAATTCAAAACTGACGTTGCCATGATGGGAAAAATGGGATATGATATAAGGGTTGATGAACTGACTGAGAAAGAGTTGAAATTCAGTCAGGATGCGATCCTGAATTATAAAAGGCTGAGCGATATTATCTGGCACGGCGATCTTTACAGGCTGGTATCTCCTTACGAAGAAAATCGGGCTGTCCTGATGTATATCAATAAAGAAAAGAACAAAGCTGTCCTGTTCGGATATACGCTCAATTCCCGGTATGGTGAGACTTTCAACCGTGTAAAATTACAGGGACTTGATCCAGCCAGAACATATAAAATCAAGGAGATAAATGTTTCCACTGAAGGCAGATTTCCGATAATGGGCATGGGAATGTCAGAGAATGGCAGGAGCTATACCGGAGATTACCTGATGAAAATCGGATTGAATATTGGTTCTGCTGCACCATTAACGAGTACAGTATACGAGATTTCAGAATAGGTAAGTCCAATAATTACCGGTCTTATTTCTTCTTCATAAGGGACGGGAAGAACCGCGGAACCTGCTTCATATAATCACTGTATTCCGGGATTCGTTTTATAAGGTCCTTTTCTTCAAACCTTGATTGCAGAATAATCCATAACACTCCGACAGCACATGCGATGCTGACCTGCAATGAGGGCCACAGGATGAGTATTCCTGCAAATTCAAGGAATGTGCCGCTGTGTATCGGGTGACGGATCATTGAATAGATACCCTTGTTCACAAGAGTGTCCCCTGTTGAAGGAGCTGCTGCCTTTGATCTGATGCTTACCAGGGCTATTATAATTATTACTGCTCCAATGGCAATAATTGACCAGCTAATGATCTGAACAGGCAATGTAACAGGATACAGTAATACTGAAGAAGCGCGGATTGCTGCTACAAATCCAACTGCCCAGAGAGGTATTCCGGTGACATCCCTGAGGATAATAGTTATCAAAGTGCCTGTTTTCTTCCCCCACTTCTCAGAATATGTTGTTGTAAAAGCACTCGCCAGGTTTGAAATAAAACCCGGAATCAGTAGTATAAGAAACCAATACATCTTTACCTCCTTTCTGAAGAAATAAGATGTAAGTTATGAAATAATATTTAATTGGAATCCCATCCGGCCAGCCGTGCCCAGAGACACCATGAGCAGATAATTACATTTACATGACCAACAGACTGATAAAAAAACCGCAGGATTACCGGTCACCTGTAATGTCTGAAGTATCCGCTGCAGGCTCTGAGGCAGTTTGTATCCCGGTCGCTACCTCAGGTATAATTCCCATCTTTACATATACCGGCCGGACAATGGTTTTCAATTCAGGAAGTTTTCTCAGGAATATCACTGCTCCCGCCAGACACGTTGCTCCTCCCACAAAGATAGTTGCCGGAGTACCAATAACTTTGGCGAGGGCGCCGGCAATAAGGCTTCCGAATGGTGCCGTTCCCATAATGGCCATTGTATAGAAACCCATAACCCTGCCCCTTTTATCATCATCTGTAATGGTCTGGATAATTGTGTTGCTTGAAGCTGTGTGAAGCATCATTCCTGTTCCGGCAAAAACAAGGATAAAAAGTGAAAGGATAAAGAATCTTGAAAATGAAATGGCTATCAATCCGATGGCAAAGAGAGCACAGGCTGCAGGTATGATCCTCCCCAGTTTTAAAAGTGATTCCCTTGAAGCCAGGTATATTGCACCAAGCAAAGCGCCCAATCCGGCTGCCCCCATAAGAAAGCCAAAAGTGTCAGATCCTCCGCCAAGCACTTCCTTGGCATAGACCGGCATCAGAACCTGGTACGAGGAACCCATCAGGCTCACTACGCCCAGTAAAAGAATAAGGTATTTTATCGGGGCAAAACCAAAAGTATAACGCAGGCCTTCCTTCATCTCGCGAAGCAGGTGATTCTCCTTTTTAATTATTTCCCTTTTCGGTACTCGCATCATTATTAATGAACCTATCACGAACAGATAGCTAATCGCATTAATAAGAAAACAGATGCCTTCTCCGGTTGTTGCCAGCATTAATCCTGCAACTGAAGGTCCGATCAGTCTGGCTCCGTTGAACATCATGGAATTAAGTGCAATAGCATTTCCCAGATCTTCCTTTTTCTCTACCATTTCAATAACAAAAGAGTGTCTTGAAGGCACATCAAATGCGTTTATGCAACCGAGGGCAATGCTTAATGCAACAATATGCCAGATCTGAATTGTTCCGGTAAGGGCAAGAACAGCAAGGATCAGGGCCTGAACAGATGAAACAATCTGGGTTACCAGCAGAACCCTGTACCTGCTGAACCGGTCAGTAAGGACACCTGCAAAAGGAGCAAGGAGAAATGTTGGTATCTGTCCTGCAAAGCTTACCACTCCCAGCAAAAAAGCTGATCCGGTAATATGGTAAACCAGCCATGGCATGGCAATACGCTGCATCCAGGTACCGATAAGCGAAATACTCTGACCGGCAAAGAACAAACGGTAATTCCTGTACTGAAGCGAACGGAAAATTGTATTTATCCTTGAAGAAAAATTCATAATATGTTCAGAAGGTACAATACAGCGATTATTATGATTGTAATTGATGACACTCCGATAGGGAACCATACCGGAGCGATCCATGGTACCGGAATAAGAAACAGAACGTCAATTGTTTTGAGTGTCGGAGGCCATTTTATAAGAATATAAAGAGAGAGATAATAAAACAGATCCCAGAATGCGAATGTCCAAAGGAAGAAGATTCCTCGCTCAGGCCAGGTTGCACCAACAAGGTATGCAATTACTACCAGCATTAATATAGTTGCCGCTTCCCTGGTCATTTCAATATATAAATAACGTTTCGGGAACTTTTCAACTGATTCCTTATTCGATTCTGAATCAAGCATTCCAAGGGACTTTCGGAGATAAACCACCACAACTCCCTCGAGATGTGCCATAGCTATACCAAAAATGGCAAGCAGTGTAAGTTTTATCAGCATTATATTTTAATTTATAAAATTCTTAACAAGGCAGGTATAAATACAATCAGTCCGACCACAACCGCCACTATTGCTGAAATAAGCACGCCTGCAGCCGCCAGGTCTTTTGCTTTCTTTACCCTGAAATCATATTCCGGCATTATTGAATCACACAAATATTCGATAGCTGTGTTAAGACATTCTGTTGTAAGGACGAGTCCTGCGGCCAGTGATACAGCTATCCAGTGAGCAGGGGAGATCTTTAATATTATCCCCGCGATCACTACCAGCAAAAGGATCACAAAATGTATCCTTGCATTGCTTTCAGACTTAAAAAGGATTACTATTCCTGTGAACGCATTTCTGAAGCTTCCGGGCAGCTTCCTGATATCAAATTTACGGGTACTGTTTTTTTCTGAACGTTCCATTTCTGCTGTCTTAGATTACAAATCGTTCCTTTAACTCCTTCATCTCTGAATTAACCGGCCCCGACATACCCAGATAACCTGTAATGCCTCCGTAATTATTAATTACTTTGTCGATGACCGATCTCATATTACTGTCACGAACTGTTATCGCAAGTAATACTTTATCTGTTGGGAAAAATCCAAATGAAAAAAGCTTCCTTATCAGAAGACGCTTCCTGAAGTAAGGCAGCAATGCGTTATTGGATGTCATATAGTTTCTGATTATTGATTCGTGGTCGGCATTTAGCGCCAGCTGGATCAAAGCACTTATGATCCCGGTCCTGTCTTTTCCTGCCTGGCAGTGAATGAGCAATGGAGTGCGCGATGGATCAAGCAGCAGTTCAACTACTTTCCTGAATACGCCGGCCGATCCATCGAGTATCTCCAGGTAGAGCGAATCAATAAGTGCCGGTATATGCTCCATTCCATCTTTTCGCTTAATCAGGGGAATGAGGTTTTCCCTTGTTGTTTTTTCGAAATCGAGCGGAAGTGATATCGTTTCAATGGTCTCAATACTTTTGACTTTTTTGCCTCCTTCATATGGAGCCCGGAGATCAACTATTGTCTTAATATTAAGGTTGTGAAATAAATCAATATCCTTCCTGCTTATTTTATCGGGACTGGCTGACCGGAAGATCATATTTTCTCTGATCTTCCTGCCATCAACGGTGGGCATGCCTCCTGCATCCCTGAAATTCAGGACAGATTTTATATCTGCAGCAGAGGCTCGCATTGCTTTAGTGTTAAATATTGATCACAGTATTACCTGATAATCCAGTTATAATCCACGAATTCTGAAGTGAATTCTTTTCCTTTTACCCTGATAAGCATAAATCCTTCCTCATGTCCCAGGTACGGACCTTTCCACCATCCTGCCGCGATTGCGCCCCCTGTTATAAAATGGATCCCATCAATATATATATCTTCATAGATATGCAGGTGTCCCTGGAGAACCAGCTTCAGATTGTGTCCTTTGAAGAGGTCAATAACTTCTTTACCGTTGAATATTACCAGTGAGGAATCGTTTGCCAGTGTTGTACCCTGGTATTTCTGTGTTTCAACTGTCAGGAAAGGAATATGTGTGCTTAATACAATCGGAGTTTCCGGATCGGTTTTCTGCAATTCTTCTTTTATCCAGGAGAATTGTTTCTCATCAATCAATCCAACGTAACTGTCATTTCCGGAATCTTCAACTGAGTTCAGGATCATGAACTTCCAGCCTTTATGATCGAAGCTGTAGTATGATTTCCCGAAACGGTTTTCAAACATCTTCTCACCGTAATCAGGGTTCCTGGGATCTGCCCCGCTTCCGCTGTAAATGCCATAGATCTCATGATTCCCCATAGTATGATATACAGGCATTTTTAATGATTTTTCAGTCTCCTGGTACAGTGTGTAAAGAGAATCAGCCTTGCCATGTCTCTGCCGTAAGGCATCCATAATCTGGTCTCCACCTGTAATTACAAAATCAGGATTCAGATCATTTAATGTATCTATCGCTTCGAGGAATCCCTCAACGGCATTGCTTTCAGGCTGAATGTGAATGTCGGTAATAAAAGCGAAGGAGAATTTTTCGGGCTTTTCTTTCTTCTTGCACGATGAAGGCAGAATTATAATGCTGACCAGAACAATCAGCTTAAGCAGGTTAAGAAAATTGTTTTTCATA
>CAZGGZ010000024.1:0-40154 GCA_964525415.1 uncultured Rikenellaceae bacterium
TTATACTTCACAATATTCCAAGGCAAATGACGTTTATTATTTTTTAAATTTCACTTTTACCTATAAACTGAAAACAGGGCCGAACGGATTGCCCTCATTCAGGTGAAAATGAGCCGGACAAGTTTTGATGAAACGAGCACCTTGGATCTTCTTCTTTTTCTGCCTTTCACTTACAGCTACAGGACAGCGTAATTCTGACTATGGAGTATTCCTTGGGGCATCTTCATACCTTGGAGATATAAATCCTAACAGGTTAATGTATTCACCTCTTCCTGCCGGTGGTGTTTTCTACAGGTATAATTTTCATCCGAGACATGCATTAAGGGGCAATATTTTTTTCGGCAGGATCAGGGGAGACGACCTCGATTTCAAAAATGACTTTCAGCTAAACAGGGCTGCCTCATTTTCAGGTACGATAGGGGAACTGGCCGTTCAGTTTGAATTCAATTTTCTGCCATATACAACACAGGGAAAATTCTGGGACTTTTCGCCATATTTTGCTGCTGGTGCCGCATTGACTTACATTAATTCAGCTTCAATGACTTTCCAGCCTGCAATACCATTTTCTGCAGGTTTTAAGGTTAACGTTTATAAAAATATGGGACTTGAGGCTGAATATGGTTTTCGTAAGACTTTTTATGATAACTTTGACGGCCTGAATGATTTGGTTGCCCCATCCGATTTTGCATGGCTTCATAATAATGACTGGTACTCGTTTGCAGGTATCGCGCTTACATGGAAAATCTATAATAAACTTGCCGGTTGTCCGGCATACAGCGATGTGGATGGAAAGAGAAGACGTTGATTTATGTCGTTAAAAGAGAAGATTAATATTGAAAAACTGCCTCTTCATGTTGCAGTAATAATGGATGGTAATGGAAGGTGGGCTGCACATCACGGTCTGGAGAGGATCTACGGACACCAGAGAGGGGTCGAATCTGTCAGGAATGTGATTGAAGCAGCAACTGAACTGGGCATTAAATACCTGACCCTCTATGCTTTCTCGACTGAAAACTGGGGAAGGCCGGATGAAGAGGTCTCAGCTCTGATGGGGATTATGGTTCAATCCCTTAATAATGAGACCGCTACAATGGTAAAGAACAATATAAGAATGACTGCTATCGGAGATTTCAGCAGACTCGATCAAGATGTGAGGGAGCGGCTTTTAGAAACCATCCGAATAACATCCGGTTCAACAGGTCTGAACCTTGTTATAGCACTGAGCTACAGTTCCAGGTGGGAAATAACCGAAGCTGTACGGAAAGTGGCTGAGGAAATTTCCTCAGGAAAGGTGAATCCTGATTCTGTTGATGAGTCATTTTTTGGGAAATATCTTACAACACAGGGGATCCCTGATCCCGATCTGCTGATAAGGACCAGCGGAGAGTTAAGGATAAGTAATTTCCTGCTATGGCAAATGGCTTACACTGAATTATACTTTACAGAAATACTTTGGCCTGATTTTGGTAAGGAGGATTTCTATGATGCTATTATAGACTTCCAGAATAGAGAACGGAGGTTTGGAAAGACTAGTGAACAGGTATTGGGAAAATAATGAAATGATGTTGTTCAGAAGATTTAAACGGATTGTCACTGCATCTATACTGATTCTGGCTTGTACTTTGATAAATGCCCAGGAGAGACAGGAAATAATTGACTATACGACCCCGGACGATTATATTGTTGGAGGAGTGTCAGTATCAGGAATCAGGTTCCTGGATATAAATGCCCTTATAGGGATTTCAGGATTAAGACCAGGACAGGAAATATCAATCCCGGGTGATGCTGTTTCTAATGCAGCCAGGAAGTTGTGGCAGCAGGGATTATTCTCCGATGTAAGAATAACAATTGACAGAATTAAATATGATACGGTATTTCTCGATATTTATCTGCAGGAGCGGCCAAGAATATCTGCAATCAAATTCAATGGTATAAAGACAACGGAAACACAGGATATTGTTGACAAGGTTAACCTTCCTGTCGGGTCACAGCTGACATCATATGTACTCAATACAACCTCTAAAATAATAAGAGACCATTTTATCGAAAAGGGCTTCCTTTATACAACTGTTGAATTTGTGCAGAAGGATGATCCCGATATGCCTAATAATGTGATACTGAATATCAACGTCGATAAGAAGGAGAGAGTAAGAATTGAAGAATTCAGCTTTGACGGAAATGACAGCTTCGATGCCAAAAAACTACGCAGGCAGATGAAGGACACAAAGAAAAGGAACCTTAACTTCTTCAAGGCTTCAAAATATATAAATGAAAAATATGAAGAAGACAAGGAGAAGCTCAGAACTTTCTATAACGATAACGGATTCAAGGATTTTACGATTATCTCAGATTCTCTGTATAAGATATCTGATGATCGTGTAGGACTGTATTTAAAGGTTGATGAAGGGAACCAGTATTTCCTGAGGGATGTGGACTGGGTCGGTAACAGTGTCTACAGGCAGGAGGATCTTGACAGGGTATTCAACGTAGAGAAAGGCTCCGTTTACAATCAGTCCCTCATTCTTGACAGGCTTACCGGTTCAGCCGGGGCTGAGGATGCTGTGAATAACCTTTATCTGGATTATGGCTATCTTTTTTCACAGGTTGTCCCGGTTGAAGCCAAGGTTGAAGGGGATTCAGTAGATCTGGAAATCAGGATATATGAAGGTGATCAGGCATATGTGAATGATATAATGATCACCGGCAACACACGTACAAATGAACATATTGCACGACGTGAGCTTTATACCCTGCCGGGAGATCTCTTCAGCAAGGAAAAGATAATCAGATCAATACGGCAGCTGGGTGTACTTGGCCATTTCGATCCGGAAAAAATAAATCCCACACCGCTTCCTGATCCGGTGAACGGTACTGTCGACCTTCTGTACAAGCTTGAAGAGAAAGCAAACGACCAGTTTGAGGTGTCAGGCGGCTGGGGTGCAGGAATGCTGGTGGGAACGGTCGGAGTGCGTTTCAATAATTTCGCAATGAAGAACTTCTTCAAGCTGGATGAGTGGAAGCCTTATCCTTCAGGCGACGGACAATCCCTGAGCATAAGGGCACAATCAAACGGACGGATCTACCAGTCATATAATATTTCATTTGTGGAACCATGGCTTGGAGGGAAAAAACCAAATACATTTTCTGTTTCTCTGTACAGGTCAAAGCTTGCAGGCAGTCAGAAAAAAGGTGAAGACGGCTATCAGTCAATGGTTATTGACGGAGCTTCAATAGGTCTGGGAAAGAGACTTGAATGGCCCGATGATTATTTCTCTTTATATGGTGAAGCAGCTTATCAGAGATATGATATGAACAATTACACCGTTATGTCATTTTTGTTCCAGAACGGTGTTTCAAACCTGCTGAGCCTGACAGGAAGAATCCAGCGGTTCTCAACCAGCCCCAATCTTATTTATCCCAGAAGCGGATCATCCTTTACTCTGTCGCTGCAGGCAACTCCGCCTTACTCAATCATAAGCGGCAAGGACATGTCTGATATAACTGACCAGGAAAAGTATAAATGGATTGAGTTTCATAAATGGTTGTTTAAAACTGATTATTATTTCCCGCTCACAAAAAATGATAAACTTGTCCTGAATACCCGTTTTTCATTTGGCTACCTCGGACATTACAATAAGGATATAGGGCCGTCACCTTTTGAGAACTTCTCGGTAGGAGGCGATGGTATGACCGGTTATTCATTCTATGGACGCGAGATAATATCCCTGAGAGGATATTCTTCAGGGAGTGGCGGAGTCGGGTCCCTTACTCCTCTTGATCCTGATACCAGAGCGCCGGCTGGTAATGTTTATTCAAAAATTACTGCAGAACTAAGGTATCCGATATCCCTGAATCCGCAGGCAACAATTTATGCACTTGCATTCCTTGAATCAGGAAGGGCATGGACCCGCCTCAGGGAATATAATCCCTTTAAGATGAACCGTGCCGCAGGTTTTGGACTGAGAGCCAATCTGCCGATGTTCGGACTTCTTGGAATAGACTGGGGTTATGGTTTCGATGAAGTACCGGATCCGAATAATTTCCCGAATGCTAATAAATCACAATTCCATTTTGTTATAGGTCAACAATTCTAAAAATACGTGTAAAATTGAAAGTTATGAAAAAATTAGGTGTTTTAACAGTAATAATGATTCTGAGCACGGCCATGGCTGTGGCTCAGAAATATGCTTTTGTTGATTCTGAATATATCAGGAAAAACATACCGGCTTTTACGACGGCACAGGAACAGCTCGACAAGCTTTCTGAGCAGTGGGAGAAGGAAGTTGCAGACGGCTATGCAGTTGTTGAACAATTGTATAAGGCCTACCAGAATGAGGAAGTGCTTCTTTCCCAGGATATGAAAACCAAGAGAGAGGAAGCAATAATAGCCAAGGAGCAGGAAATGAAAGAGCTTCAGAACAAGTACTTCGGCATGGAAGGCGACCTTTTTAAGAAAAGGGAAGAACTCGTTAAACCAATCCAGGATGAGATTCTGAAGGCAATAAAGGATATTGCAGTCGAAGGCAGTTATGCGGTCATCTTTGATACGGCATCAGGAGGGAATATTCTTTTCGCTAATCCCAAGTACGATATTAGCGATCAGGTACTTGAAAAATTAGGTTATAACAATTAATTAATTACTTTTGCATAATTTTAAATTAATAAACTATCTGTAATGAAAAGATTTATAGGAATTGCAACCCTTGCTATTTTTGTTGCAACTGCCGGTTACTCACAGAACCTTAAATTCGGGCATATCAATAGCGACGAACTTATACAGGCCCTGCCTGAATTTGACTCAGCCACCGTGAAACTTGAAAACTTGCGTCAGGAGCTTGTTAATGCACTTGAACTCATGCAAGTCGAGCTTAATAATAAAAGTGATGCATATCAAAAGGAAAGCAAAAACCTTACTGATATTGTAAGACAAACCAAAGAACAGGAGCTTATTGACCTGAACAGAAGAATTCAGGATTTCCAAACCAGTGCCCAGGAACAGCTTCAGAACAAGCAGGTTGAAATGTTCCAGCCTATCTATGCTAAAGTTGACAAGGCAATTAAAGATGTTGGAAAGGAAAACGGTTATATTTACATTTTCAGTATTGGCTCCGTTCTTTATGTTGATGAGACGAAAAGTACAAACGTGATGCCTCTTGTAAGGACAAAGCTTGGACTGAAATAATCTTACAGAATGATACCAATGACCATCCTTGACGGGATGGTCATTTTTTTTAATTTAATAAAGTGAAAGAAAAGCCAATAGGGATTTTTGATTCGGGAGTGGGAGGACTTACTGTTGCACACGCTATCAAACAGATACTGCCAGGTGAAAGTCTCATTTACTTCGGGGATACTGCTCATCTTCCATATGGTGATAAATCAGCAGATTCAATAAAATATTATTCGCGGAAGATAACCGAATTCCTTCTTGAACATAATTCAAAAATTATTCTCGTGGCATGTAATTCCGCGTCTGCTTCGGCTTTTGACACTCTTGAGAAGGAGTTTAAGGACAGGACATTAATCATTGACGTTATCGATCCTGTAGTAAAATTAATCGGTACCAGGAACTTCAGAAAGATTGGTGTCATAGGCACAAAGCGAACAATAAGTTCCGGGACATATGAGTCCAAGATAAAAGAGATATCTCCATCCACAGATGTTGTGTCATTGGCTACACCGCTTCTGGTACCCATGATAGAGGAAGGATTCATCTTTGATGACATAAGCAATGCCATTATCCGTGCATACCTGTCAGACAAGTCTTTGGCAGATATTCAGGCTTTAATACTTGGCTGCACCCATTACCCGATAATCAAGAATCAGATCAGCAAAATATTTAATTTTAATGTTGAGGTAGTCGATTCGGCAAGGATTGTAGCAGGAATTCTCCGGGATGCCCTCGAAAAAAACAATTTGCTTAATACTTCAGGAAAAGTAAAGGATCAGTTTTATGTTTCAGATTATACGCCTTATTTTGAAAAGATAGCCAGGATGTTTTTCGAAGGTGAGATAAACCTTAAGAAAGCTGATATCTGGAGTCAGGCTCCTTTCAAAACATGACCAAAGTCATGGACATTTTTCAATAATATTGTTTTGCTTCGAACTTTATTAAAGGTACTTTTGTATTTCATAAATAATTGATTAAGTGTATTCAAGCCACTTATTTAATTCTTAAGATATATCATGGCTAAAAATTCAGAGGTTATTTTAAGAGAAGAGGTAGTGATCCGTTTTTCAGGTGATTCAGGTGACGGAATGCAGCTTACAGGAACTCTTTTTTCAGATACAGCCGCCCTTTACGGTAACGACCTGTCGACATTCCCTGATTACCCTGCTGAAATTCGCGCACCCCAGGGAACTGTAGGAGGCGTCTCCGGCTTCCAGGTTCATCTTGGCCATTCAGAGATAAATACACCGGGAGACTACGCTGATGTGCTTGTTGCCATGAACCCTGCTGCTGTAAAAGCAAATGTAGTTTGGGTAAAGCCGGGAGGCACTATAATTTTTGACAAGGATAATTTTACTGAAAAAAATCTTGAAAAGGCCGGTTATAATAGCGATCCCGTAAAGGAAGAAAAACTTGAAACATACAATATTATTGCCGCACCAATAACCTCTATGGTAAAAGAGGCTTTAAAAGATTTCGGACTCGATCCCAAATCAATCCTGAGAACCAAAAACATGTTTGCTCTCGGAATGGTATACTGGCTTTTCGACAGAAAACTCAAATATACAGAACAGTATTTTGATAAGAAATTCAGCAAGAAGCCCGAGATTGCCGAAGCAAACAAAGTTGCTCTGAGAGCAGGTTATTACTATGCAGAAACCATAGAAGCCCTGAATCCGGTAATAAAAATTGAACCGGCACAGATAGCAAAAGGAACCTACCGGAATATCTGTGGAAATGCTGCAACTGCATGGGGTTTGATGGCTGCTGCCGAAAAAGCCGGCCTTAAGCTTTTCATAGGATCTTACCCCATCACTCCTGCAACAGGAATACTTGAAGAGCTCGCCGCCCGTAAAGATCTGGGCGTCAAATCATTCCAGGCTGAGGATGAAATAGCAGGGATTTGCACTGCACTTGGTGCAAGCTTTGCCGGCAACCTGGCTGTCACTTCCACATCAGGGCCAGGACTTGCCCTGAAATCAGAAGCTATCGGTCTGGCTGTAATGGCAGAGCTGCCGGTAGTTATTGTGAATGTTCAAAGAGGAGGTCCTTCCACAGGCCTTCCTACAAAAACTGAACAGGCCGACCTGATGCAGGCTCTTTATGGAAGAAACGGTGAATGCCCGGTTGTGGTTATTGCAGCCAGTACGCCGTCAGACTGTTTCCTTTATGCATACGAAGCAGCAAAGATCGCGCTGGAGCACATGACTCCTGTGCTTCTTCTGACTGACGGATACCTGGCTAACGGATCCGAACCATGGAAAATCCCTGAAATGTCGGAGCTTCCTGAAATCAAGCCTCCCTATGCAGATATAAAGGAGAAACCTTTCCTGCCATATAAACGCAATTGTGAAACTCTGGTCCGCTCATGGGCAATACCGGGAACACCAGGACTTGAACACAGGATCGGAGGTCTCGAGAAGACGATCAAAGGGACTGTATCCTATATTCCCGAAAACCATCAGATGATGGTAAATCTCAGGGCAGATAAAGTAGCTAAAGTGGCTGATTCAATCCCTGATCTTAAAGTCTATGGTGAAGACTCGGGCGACTTGCTGGTTGTAGGCTGGGGAGGTTCCCGAGGCTACCTGATGACGGCAGTTCGTGAATTGCAGACAGATGGCTTCAGGGTAAGCCTTGCCAATTTCAACTACATCAATCCCCTGCCAAAAAATGTTGCAGATGTTTTCAGAAGATTCGGGCAGATAGTGGTAGCAGAGCTTAATATGGGGCAATTTGCTGATTACCTTAGAATAAAATGCCAGGAATTCAGGTATGAGCAGATCAATAAAGTACAGGGGCTTCCTTTCACCATCAGGGAGATAAAAGATAAATGCATTAAAATGCTGGAGGGAAAATAAAATGGCAGAAACACAGACAAATAATTATACTCCGAAGGATTTTAAGTCGGACCAGGAGGTAAGATGGTGCCCGGGCTGTGGTGACCATGCAGTACTGAATTCCGTCCAGAAAGCTTTATCGGAGCTGGGGATCCCAAAGGACAAGTTTGTTTTCATTTCAGGCATAGGATGTTCATCAAGGTTTCCGTATTATATGGATACATATGGATTTCACGGTATTCACGGAAGGGCATCCGCAATTGCATCAGGAGTTAAAGTAGCCAATCCGGAACTCTCGGTGTGGCAGATAACAGGGGACGGCGACGCACTTGCCATCGGAGGCAACCATTTTATACATGCCATAAGAAGGAATATAGATCTTAACATTATACTGTTTAATAATGAGATCTACGGACTTACTAAAGGTCAGTATTCCCCGACATCGGAAAAAGGACTTGTGACAAAGACATCACCTTTCGGAACAGTAGAGGAACCATTCTCAGTGGGCGAACTTGTGATAGGTGCAAAAGGCAGATTCTTTGCACGGACTGTTGACTCAAACGTTGCTCTTTCTACACAGATATACATTGATGCCGCTAAACATAAAGGGACTTCAGTCATTGAGGTTCTGCAAAACTGTGTGATCTTCAACGATGGTATTCATGATGTGGTTGCCGGCAGGGATGTAAGGGATGACCGGACTATCATCCTTAAGCACGGTGAACCAATGATATTCGGGAAAGACAACGATAAAGGGCTGGTTCTTGACGGACTGAAGCTGAAGGTGGTAAAACTTGGAGAAAATGGCATTACTGAGAAAAACCTTATTGTTCATGATGCCTTTGAGCCAAATCCGGGAATTCAATATATGCTGGCTAATATGAGGTACCCGGAATACCCTATGGCACTGGGAGTTATCAGATCTGTGCCGGGACATACCTATGAAAATGATGTTGAGGAACAGATTAAGGGAATTCAGAAAGATTCAAAGATCAGGAGCATGACTGATCTGATGAAGAGCGGATCCACCTGGATGGTGGATTAACCTTCCGGGCGCAGGCCATGCTATAGCGTGGCAGGGAGTGTTATGTAATAATTTTACTAATTTTAACTTCTGATATTCTATGGTTTCAAACTATGGATGAAAATAATTTTATAACCCCCGAGTACAAAAAGTTGCTTCATGACCAGCAGGAAAGATTGAAGGAGCTGGGGTGCATCAACCAGACAACTTATATTCTCAAAGAGGGCAAACCCATTGAAGAGACCCTCCAGCATATCGTATTGCTTCTGCCGGCAGCCTGGCAATATCCTGATTATACATCTGCCAGGATAAAATTCCGGGATAAGACATTTGAAACACCTGATTTTCATGAGACAACATGGAAAATGATCCAGGAATTCAATACCATTGACAATGAGAAAGGAACAATTGAGGTCTATTATACAAGGGAATTTACACTTGAAACCGAGGGTCCTTTTTTGAAGGAAGAAAGGGATCTTATCCGCAATATTGCCAGCCTGGTTACAGGCTATATAAACAGCTATAAAGCCAGGGATTTTATCAGTATGACGCAGCCTTCCAGAGAGGATGAAGACCTGATCAACGTGTCAAGCAGAAAACTTCTGCAACGGTTTCTTGAACGCCATAATGCTGAACGGGATGTCTTCCACGATCTTCAGCCTTTCAAGGTAAAGGAGATTCTGCTGGTAGCAAACCTGTATGATGCGTATTCAATCGAAGGCGAGGGAAGATTCTCCGATCACATGCTTGGAGAATACTACCAGCTGAGCCTCACTTCTCTTCCCAGGGTGACAGGTGTATCGAGTGAGGAAGAAGCTTTTAACAAGTTGAGATCAAGGCATTATGATATGATCATTATCATGATAGGGATTCATAAGGAGAGTCCAATGATCCTATGCAAGAAAATCAAGGATAAATATCCCTACATGCCAACCTTCCTTCTTCTCAACAATCCTGAGGATGTCCCGTTTATAAGAAAACAAAAAGCCGGTGGAATCCCTTTTGATAATTATTTCGTGTGGACAGGCGAATCGAAGGTGTTCTTTGCAATGGTCAAGCTTCTCGAGGATAAAGTTAATGTTGATAATGACACAAGAAAAGGGCTTATCAGGGTGATCCTGATCGTTGAGGATTCAGCTGAATACTATTCAAGCTACCTGCCCATGCTTTATACACTGGTTCTGGAACAGACCAGGAACCTTATTGAGGATGTTTCCACCGATGAGCTTTATAAGGTGCTGAGGCTAAGGGCAAGGCCCAAAATACTTCTTGCAACCAGCTGGGAAGATGCTATAACCATATATGATAAGTATAAGGAAAGTCTTCTCTGTATTATTTCAGATATGCGTTTCCCGAGGAATGGTGTAATGCATGAAATGGCCGGCTTTGAACTTATTCAGCAGGTAAAAACAGATCTCCCGAATCTGCCAACAGTACTCCAGTCTTCCGATGCCGAAAATGCAAAGTATGCCTATACACTGAAGTCAAATTTTATCAACAAGAACTCAGAAAGCCTGTTGCAGGACCTGAAGTCATTCATTAACTATTACCTCGGTTTCGGTCATTTTGTTTACAGGGATGATAAGGGACGGCAGATCGCAGTTGCTAAATCAATGAAGGAGTTTGAATCATACCTTGAAACCATACCTGAAGATTCGCTGGCTTATCATGCCATGAAAAACCATTTTTCACTCTGGCTTATGGCAAGAGGTGAAGTTAAGATAGCCAAGCTCATTAATCCTGTTAAAGTTACTGATTTTAAAAGTCTTACAGACCTGAGAAAATATCTGCTGGATATTATCCGGAAGAGAAGGCAGGAAATGAATAAAGGGCGGGTAGTGAATTTTGAAGAATCAGTTGTTATTGACGAGACTAATGTTGTGAGCTTATCAGGCGGATCACTCGGAGGAAAGGGTAGAGGACTGGCTTTTATTAATACGTTGATTTACAGCTTTGAGCTTGGAAGGCTTCTTCCAGGGATCAATATCAAAGCGCCTGTCACCGCAATTATAGGAACAGATGAATTTGATATGTTCATGGAACGCAACCATCTGTGGGACCTTATAAAGGAAGAAAGAGCTTTTTCTGTCCTCCAGAAAGCTTTTCTTAAAGGGAATCTGAGCTATACCCTTGAGAAAAAGCTGAGGACATTCCTTAAACAAACCGAAAAACCTCTTGCCGTAAGATCATCAAGTCTTTTTGAGGACTCCATGAACCAGCCATTTTCAGGTATATTCAGGACATATCTCCTGCCGAATAACCATAGCGAATTCGATGTCAGGTTAAGGCAATTGTCCGATGCAATAAAACTTGTTTTCTGTTCCATTTACTCAAAAAGTGCCCGCACCTATTTTGAAGCCATTAACTATAAGATAGAACAGGAGAAAATGGCTGTTGTGCTGCAGGAGGTTGTGGGGAACAGGTTTGAAGATGCTTTTTATCCGCATATAAGCGGTACGGCGCAATCATATAATTTCTATCCTGTAGCCCATATGACTCCCCAGGAGGGTTTTGCAGTGATGGCTGTAGGTCTTGGACATTATGTTGTTGAAGGAGAAAAAGCATACAGGTTCTCGCCGGTTTACCCTTCAGCGGATATCCTTTCCCAGAATGACCTGTATGAGAACTCGCAGGTGCATTTCTACGCAGTCGATATGGCTAAAAAGGACCTGAACCTCCTTGAAGGTGAAAATGCCGGTCTTGTTTCCCTCGATATAGGCAAAGCTGAGAAGCATGGTACTCTGAGTCACTCAGCTTCTGTGCTGAATACCGATAATGATACCCTCGTTCCGGGTCTGGAAATTCCCGGTCCCCGTGTTGTTAATTTTGCCAATATCCTGAAATACAACTATATTCCTCTTGCTTCCACCATCAGGACAGTTCTGGATGTTGTGACCGAAGCAACAGGAAATCCTTCTGAAATTGAGTTTGCAGTGGATCTTACCAGGGATAAGGACGGCCATTCATCTTTATACCTGCTTCAGATAAAACCACTGGTGGGTACAGTTGCAGGATATAATATTGACCCTGAAAGCGTTAATCGTGACGATCTGATCCTCGAAACCAAAAAGAGTATGGGGAACGGAGTAGTTGAAGATATATCGGATATTGTTTACCTGGAACCTGAAAGATTTGACAACCTGCATACTTCAATGATGGCTGATGAGATTGACAGGATCAATGAGAAAATGCTTAAGGAAGGCAGGCGATATGTTTTGATAGGACCTGGAAGATGGGGATCAAGGGATAAATTTATAGGCATACCGGTAGTATGGTCCCAGATTTCAAATGCCAGGGTGATAGTTGAAATCAGCCTTCCCGACTTTCATGTTGACGCCTCACTGGGATCCCACTTCTTTCATAATGTCATCTCGATGAATGTGGGATATTTTTCTATCAATCAGACCTTGCAGGACGGATCCGTAAACTGGGAAATGCTTAAAAGCCAGCAAACAGTTGAAAAAGGAAGCTTCTTCAGGCATATACGCTTCGAAAAACCACTACTGATAAGGATGGACGGGAAAAAAGGAATTGCAGTGATTTCGATGAACCATTAAAACCAGTGAAACATGACCATAATAGAAGGGATACTTGATCTTCAGAAATATGACTTCACTGATACCTCCTTCAACCTGCTTATGCAGAAAAGGATTCATAAGGTGCTGATGATCTGCAGTAATTATGATAATTATATGCTTGAGGAGGATGGGAGGATCGATGAACAGATATTCAATGAATATGTATCCCTGAATCTGAGGTATCCTCCGGTATTCGTTCAGACAGACAATGCAGATGATGCGTTCAGGATGCTCCAGGCAGGTGATGTCGACCTTGTGATTTCAATGGTAAGCCTTAAAGGAACTGATGTATTTGCCCTGGCAAAAAGGATAAAGGAACAGTATAAGGATATTCCTATCGTGGTGCTCACTTACTTTTCCAGGGAAGTCTCCCTGAGGCTCGAAGGCGAGGACCTCAGTGCAATTGACTACGTTTTCTGCTGGCTGGGCGATGCATCTCTGATCCTGGCAATAATCAAGCTTATTGAAGATAAGATGAATGCTGAACACGATATTGAAAGTATTGGTGTTCAGGCTATTATTCTTGTGGAGAACTCAATAAGATATATCTCATCCTATCTTCCCAACCTTTACCGTATTGTGCTGATGCAATCGCTTGATTTTCAAAGAGAAGCTCTCAATGAGCACCAGAGGATGCTGAAGATGAGAGGACGTCCGAAAATACTGCTGGCTACCAACTTCAACGATGCGGTTGTTTTGTACAATAAATATAAATTCAATGTGCTGGGTATAATCTCGGATATCAGTTATAAAAGGGATGGTGTCCAGGATGAGAATGCCGGCATTGAGTTGTGCAAGGTTGTAATGGCCGATGATGATAAGGTTCCGTTCCTGCTTCAGTCGTCAAGCTCTGAACACAGGAGATACGCCGAGGAGATGAGCGCGGGTTTTATCAATAAGTACTCCAAATCACTTGCTCTTGAGCTGCGTAATTTCATAATACAGAACCTTGCATTCGGCCCTTTTGTTTTCAGGAATCCTGACACTCTTGAACCTATCGCCATCGCCACGGATCTGCAAAGCCTGCAGCAAAAACTGCTTACCATACCGGATAATTCGCTTGATTACCATGCGTCACGCAATCACTTTTCCAAATGGCTGAATGCCAGAGCTTTGTTCCCTGTTGCGCAGATGTTCAAGTATATACGCAAGGAGGACTTTGATACTATGGATGAGATGAGGAGGTTTCTCTATGTTGCCATCTCAAGCTTCCGGTTAGGAAAGGGCAGGGGCGTGATTGCCAAGTTCGATAAATCCACATTTGATGAATACCAGATATTTTCACGTATCGGTGAAGGATCGATTGGCGGAAAGGCACGCGGGCTGGCATTCATTAACAGGATGATAAAGAATAACAAGCTTTTCAATAAATTTCCTGATGTACTTATCACTATCCCGCGGACAGTAGTTCTGAGCACCGATATCTTCGATGAGTTCATGGACCATAACAATCTTTACTCGGTTGCTCTTTCAGACCTCTCTGATGACGAGATACTCAACAGGTTCATAAATGCTGAACTTCCGGGACGGGTGTATCAGGATTTCTATGCTTTTTTGGCAGTGTCAAGAAACCACCCGATCGCAGTGCGCTCTTCAAGTAAACTTGAGGACTCCCATTATCAGCCATTTGCAGGAGTCTACTCGACTTATATGATACCCCGGCTTGCTGATAACAAGCTCATGGTAAAAATGCTTTCAGATGCTATAAAAGAAGTCTATGCTTCGGTCTATTACAAAGCCAGCAAGGCATATATGACTGCCACATCCAACGTGATAGATGAGGAAAAAATGGGTATAGTCCTGCAGGAAGTATGCGGAAACAGGCATGGTGATATTTTCTATCCGACAATATCTGGTGTTGCCCAGTCCATCAATTATTATCCCATTGGTTCAGAAAAGGTTGAAGACGGAATTGCCAATGTGGCGTTCGGGCTTGGGAAGCTGATAGTTGAAGGAGGATTATCGCTGCGTTTCTGTCCGAGAATTCCAAAGAAAACCCTTCAGCTTTCATCCCCTGAAACCGCACTCAGGAGCACACAGAAAGAATTCCGGGCACTTGATCTCAATATAGACAGTTTTGTCCCATCTACCGATGATGGTATAAATATTCCAAGGATCGACATTAAAGACGCAAACAACGACGGCGCAATGAAATACATTGCTTCAACTTACGATCATGAGAACAATGTTCTTTATGACGGGATAATTCATCCCGGGAAAAGAATAATAACTTTTTCAGGTATACTTGAGCATAAATCTTTTCCCCTGGCTGAAATTCTCACAACACTTCTTGACCTGGGACACAGGGAAATGAATAATCCGATTGAAATTGAATTTGCCGTCAACCTGGAAACTCCTCCCGGAACCCCAAAAGTATTTAACTTCCTGCAAATAAGGCCAATAGTGCATTCAGATGAAACTTACAGCATTGATCTTGAGAATGTAAAGGAAGAAGATGCTATTATAATGTCTGAATCGGCTTTAGGTAACGGAATCTTTAAGGGAATTCATGATCTTGTTTATGTCAAGCCTGAATCGTTCAACGCGGCGCAGAATAAAACTGTTGCAGGTGTCATTGAAAAGCTTAATTCAGGATTTGTAAAAGAAGCGAAAGGATATGTTCTTATAGGCCCCGGACGATGGGGTTCAACAGATCCCTGGCTGGGGATCCCAGTAAAATGGCCTCAGATATCGGCAGCCAGGATAATCATCGAATCAGGTCTCAGAAATTACAGGATAGATCCGAGCCAGGGAACTCACTTCTTCCAGAATCTTACTTCATTCGGTGTCGGCTATTTTACAATAAATCCCTTTATAAACGAGGGTTTTTATGATGTGAATTATCTGAACACCCTGAATGTAGTTTACGAAGACAGTTTCGTCCGGCACATTCATTTTGACAAGCCTCTGGAAATCATGATTGATGGCAAGAGGCATAAGGGTGCAATTATGAAGCCTGCGGATTAGAAGTATATGAGTCTGTTGGAATATCCCTGTCAATTTTTTTCACCAGTCCCTGGAGAACATTTCCGGGACCGACTTCAGTGAATGAGGTGGCTCCTCCCGCGATCATATTCATAATGGTTTGAGTCCATCTTACCGGTGATGTCAGCTGATTGATCAGGTTTCTCATTATGGTATCCGGATCTGTAGAAGGATTAGCGTTAAAGTTCTGGTAAACAGGGCATTCGGATTTGCTGAAATGAGTGGATCTTATTGCCTCTTCAAGTTCAGCTCTTGCCGGCTCCATTATGGGTGAATGAAATGCTCCTCCCACAGCCAGCCTGATAGCCCGTTTGACTCCTTTTTCCTTAAGAGCTTCAATTGCCTTGTCAATTCCTTCAATGGAACCTGAGATAACTATCTGGCCGGGACAGTTATAATTGGCTGGTACTACTATCTCAGATATGGAACTGCAGACATCCTCAACGGTTTTATCCTCTGCTCCGATAATTGCCGCCATTGCTGATGGTCTCATCTCACATGCTCTCTGCATTGCCACAGCTCTCTTTGATACGAGGATAAGCCCGTCTTCAAATGAAAGAGCCTTGCTTGCGACAAGAGCTGAGAACTCACCGAGTGAATGTCCGGCAACCATTCCGGGAGTAAAAGCATTCCCGATCATGGCTGCAAGAATGGTTGAATGAAGGAAAATCGCAGGTTGTGTCACCCTGGTCTGTCTGAGATCTTCATCAGTTCCGCTGAACATAATATCAGTGATCCTGAAGCCCAGCAGGCTGTCAGCCTTTTCAAACATTTCCCTGCCAGGCAAGGATCGCTCATACAGATCCTTTCCCATACCAGTAAACTGAGCTCCCTGGCCTGGGAATACATATGCTTTCATAAGTCAGAAATTTAATTAAATGCCTTTTCCGGCAGAGCGCAAAAATAGAAAAATTATCAATGCAGCCTTGATCCGATAAGATGAACAAACTCCTCGCGGGTATTCATGTTCTCCAGGAAGATCCCGGTGAATGCTGATGTAGTCGTCACAGAGTTCTGTTTCTGTACGCCTCTGATCTGCATGCACATATGCTGAGCTTCAATAACTACCGCAACGCCAAGAGGATTCAGAGTATCCTGAATGCAGTTCCTGATCTGGGTGGTAAGCCTTTCCTGAACCTGAAGCCTTCTTGAATAAGCCTCAACAACACGGGCTATCTTGCTTAAACCTGTGATATAACCGTCAGGGATATATGCTACATGTGCTTTCCCGAAGAAAGGAAGCATATGATGTTCACACATTGAATAGAGATCGATATCCTTAACTATGACCATCTGCCGGTATTCCTCCTTGAACTTTGCAGATGCCAGGATCTGAACGGGATCAAGGTTGTATCCGACTGTAAGATAGCTCATGGCTTTTGCCACCCTTAAAGGAGTACGGAGAAGACCCTCCCTTTCAGGATCTTCCCCAAGGAGAACGAGTATCCTTCTGTACATGGTTGCCATCTCTTCAATGGTTTCGGCATTCCAGGTTTCAATCTTGTTATATCCTTCGTCTGTTAATCCAGAACCGTCATTCACTTTTTCGATTTTCTTAACCATAGTATTCTATCATATTATTTTCTGTCTCTTCAATTTTTATACAGTGAAGCTTTGCCCCCTCCTTTTCAACAGGTTGCTTCAGTTCGTTCCAGATAGCAATTGCCAGGTTCTCTGTTGTGGCAATTTTACCTTTCATGAATTCGACTTCAATATTCATATTCCTGTGATCGATCTTCATAATGATCTTATCCTGGATTATTTTCTTCAGGATATCAATATTGATCACAAATCCATGATTGTCAGACGGTTCGCCTTTAACAGTAACCCAAAGCACATAATTGTGTCCATGCCAGTTAGGATTGGAGCATTTACCGAAAACCTCCCTGTTTTTTTCATCAGACCAGTCCTGCCTGAACATCCTGTGCGCAGCACTGAATCTTTCTCTGCGTGTAAGGTAGATCATATCACAGTGCGTTTTAAATACAATAATAAACAATAAAGTTAAGGTTTTTAATGGTTTTATATAATATATTTATGTGTTGTAAAGGCAGAAATAAAGTGATGAAGGTTTTAATAGTTGCTGCCACAGAGACCGAAGCAGATGTCCTCAGGAAAATCAAAGGCATAATACCTTATGATGGCAGTTTTCGTTTCGGGAAATGTGATATTAAACTTCTGATCACGGGCGTAGGCTCTGTCGCCACATCATGGTCAATGATGAAGTGGTTTTCCGCTAATTCCAAGCCGGATATTGCAGTAAATATTGGTATTGCAGGGAGTTACAGGAATGATATACGGGTCGGGGATGTGGTCACTCCTGTATCAGATTGTTTTGCTGATGCCGGAATAGAAACCGATAAAGGTTTTCTCACTCTTTCCGAAGCCGGTATGAGTGATTCTATTTTGAAAGGGGGCAGGATTGCTGCAGATAATAAATATGTAACGGTCATCATTAAACTGGTAAGACCTGTTGAGGCTGTTACAGTGAATACTTCAACCGGCTCAGAAGATACAATCCAGAAGATGTTAAAGAAGTTCAATCCCGGAATTGAAACAATGGAGGGTGCAACTTTTTTCTATATTTGCCTGAGGGAAAAAGTACCTTTCATTGCTTTAAGATCAGTTTCAAACCGGGTTGAGCCCAGGAATAAAAAGAAATGGGACATACCTCTGGCTCTGAACAGTTTATCAGAAAAGCTAAAGGATTTCCTGTTAATGCTTGAATAGAAAATGAAACTGACACTGGGTTTCTCTCCATGTCCCAACGACACATTTATCTTTGATGCGATGGTTCATGGAAGAATAGATACAGAAGGACTTGAGTTCGACTATCTCATGGCTGATATCCAGGAACTCAATAACAAAGCGTTCTCCGGTAATCTGGATATTACAAAGATTAGTCTTTATGCCTATGCTTACGCAGCAAATAACTACTTGATCCTTGACTCAGGAAGCGCTCTCGGACACAAAAACGGACCCTTGCTGATCAGCAAGAGGAACCTCAGCATTTCAGAGATCTCTGATGCAAGGATAGCTATTCCCGGCAAACATACCACAGCCAACATGCTTTTTACAATATTCTGGCCTGAAGCAGTCAATAAAGCCGAATATCTTTTTTCGGATGTAGAGGAAGCGATTCTCAGGGATGAAGCTGATGCCGGACTCATTATTCATGAAAAGAGATTTACATATCACAGGAAGGGACTTTCCAAGGTTGCTGATCTGGGCGAATATTGGGAGAAGCTTACCAGCCTGCCTATTCCCCTTGGTACAATCGCGGTCAACAGAAGAGTACCTTACGAAACGGCATTGAAAGTAAACCGTATAATTCATCGCAGTCTTGAATATGCATATCACGATTCACTGGCATCGTACGATTTTATTGTTGCAAACGCCCAGGAAATGGATAGCACAGTAATGAATAAACATATAAAGCTGTTTGTGAACAAATTCACTTCCAACCTTGGGAAGGAGGGTAAAAAAGCTATTATCGAGCTTTTACGGATAGCCGGAGAAAAACGGATCATACCTGGATTACCCGTGAAAATATTCCTTACTGACTGACGTAAGTTGTTTAATTAATTCTGTTAAAGGGATGAAACTAAAAGACATTGTATTTAACACCCGCTCATACAGACGCTTTGATGAGTCGCATCGAATTGAATACAAAACACTTGAAGGTATTGTGGATCTGGCCAGACTTTCAGCCTCCGGTGCCAACAGGCAACCTCTGAAATATATGGTCTGCAATTCTCAGGAGGATTGTTCCAGGATCTTTCCATCAGTAGTATGGGCAGCCTATCTTAAGGATTGGGATGGTCCTGAACCTGGAGAAAGACCTTCGGGATATATTATCATTCTGGGAGACAGATCGATCTCTGAAGGATTTGGCGTGGACCACGGTATTGCCGCGCAGAGCATGATGCTGGGAGCAACGGAAACCGGACTGGGAGGCTGCATGATAGCCTCAATAAAACGCGATCAGCTCAGGACCGAAATGAGGATTCCTGAAAAGTATGAAATCCTGCTTATCCTGGCACTCGGAAAACCTGTTGAAAATGTTATTATTGATGAAATAAAGGATGGTGATGTGAAATACTGGAGAGATAATAAAAAGAACCATCATGTACCAAAACGGCCTCTCAGCGAGTTAATAATAAAGCTTAACTAGTTTGGAAATGAGGAAGCGGTATTTCTTAATGCTTATCCTTTTCTTTATTGTCAGCTCATTGACGGGGCAGGTGCTGAAGGATGCAGCCAGGGGAGTACTCTTCCATGGATTGGTAATTGATGCAAAAACCCTTAATCCTCTTTCCGGATCGCAGATAATCATTAACAGAGCTTTCTCAGCAATAAGTGATTACGAAGGCAGGTTTGCATTTTATGTCAGGAGAGGTGACACTGTAGTTTTCACAATGCTGGGATACAAATCTACTATCCTGAATATCAGCGATACTCTTTCGGGCAGGGAGTTCGTTGCAGGCATCTATCTGCATACCGATACCATTTCAATAGACGAAGTAGTCATCATCCCCAGGTATTCAAACCTGCGCTCGGAGATGTTCACTTCGAAGCCTGAATCAAGTATTCAGGTTGAAAATGCAAAATATAACCTTGAAGTATCCGCGTATCAGGGAAGGATGGGACAGTCGAGACTTGGTGATCCTTCAATAAACTACGAAGTCCTTAGACAGCAGCAGCGTAATGATGCATATACAAAAGGTCAGATACCCTCTGACAGGATTGTCGGATTAAGTCCGTTTATGCTCATTCCTGCAGCTTATCTTCTTATGAATGGTTTGCCTGAAAAGCCCTCGCCTCTGAAACCTCAGCTTACCGAAAAGGAGGTGGAGCAGATACACAGAAAATATTTAGAATTGCTACAGAAGAAATAGGTACTGGTTCCTTGTTCACCAGCAACCTCCAATAAGTTCTCTTATCCTTTGTAAAAAACAGCCTTGATTATCTGGCTGGCCATTTTCGGATTTTCCTTGATCCTTCGTGTGCAATAGCCAAACCATTTAACTCCGAAAGGAACGTAGACCCTCATCGTATGTCCTTCATTTACAATAGAATCACGTAAATTAGGAGTGACGCCATAAAGCATCTGAAATTCATAAAGATGCTTTGGAACATTATATTGTTTTATCAGTTTATATGCTCCGTCAACAAGAGGTTTGTCGTGGGTTGCGATCCCGGCATGGATCTTATTCTTTAGCATGAATTCCAGATCTTCAAGGAAATGCTTGTTGATCTCATCATATTTCTTGTATGAAATTGCTTCTGGTTCAACATAAATGCCTTTACAGAGCCTGAAGCTTAAAGGAAAGGCTTCGCTATTCAGATCAACCAGGGATTTGATGTCATCTAAAGTCCTCTTCAGATACGCCTGGACCACAAGCCCGACATTGGCAGGGAACTCGGCTTTGAGCCTGCGGAAGAGTTCAATTTCCAGCGTTGTGCAGGGGGAATCTTCCATATCGATCCTGATAAATCCTTTATAAGAAGCAGCTTTTACAACGATTTCCCTTACATGGCGGTAACAAACCTCCTTATCTATCAGGAGTCCGAAACTGGTAGGTTTTACAGAAAAATTGCCATTGATGCCATTTTTATAGGAAACATCGATGAGGTTAAGATAATCCTGCTTATTGGCTTCAGCTTCTTCAAGGCTCTTTATGAATTCGCCCAGGACATCAAGGGTGACGAGTATGTTCCTGCTGTTGAGTTCCTTTGATACTCTCATTGCATCATCAATGGTCTCACCTGAAATATAGGAATGGGAAAAAAGCCATACGAACTTTTTAGGAAAGTAGGGCAATATTGCAGCAATAAATTTGTTAAACATATTTCGCGCGGTTTATTATGTTCCTGAAATAAGATCGCTAAATAACTTTATTTGAGTCCTTTTTTTAATGACCTTTGTCATTGATAGGTATATTGCAGGTATAAAATTGTTTATTTTGAACAAATTTTTAACACAATGCAACCATTTATTTTGATGGTATGTCTTGAAAATGTCCTCAGTTTATGATGAGTGACCAGCAAATAATTGAGGGTTGCGCAAAACATGACAGAAAAGCGCAGCAGGAGCTTTACAGCAGGTACTCGGGTTTTTTGCTGGGTGTATGCATCAGGTATGCAACCGACAGGGCTGAGGCGGAAGATATTTTGCAGGATAGTTTTTTGAAGATTTTTTTCAACATTAAGGATTTTTCAGGAACGGGTTCTTTTATAGGCTGGCTTAGGAAAATTGCAGTGAATACAGCAATAACTCATTATCATAAACACCTGAAATTCAGGTATCATATTGAGATTGAGGAATTTGTGTCAGTTGAAACGGGGATATCAAGCTTTGAGGAAGACCTCTTTACATCTGATGAGCTGTATAAGGTTCTGAATGAACTGCCCACAGGCTACAGGATGGTTTTTAACCTTTATGCAGTAGAAGGATACAAGCACAAGGAGATAGCCGAAATGCTGGGAATAGATACAAACACTTCAAAATCACAGTACAGCAGGGCTAAAGCTGTGATAAGAAATAAGCTCGAGAAACTACGGAAACTGAAAGGCAGTTATCCGGCTGATGAATAATAACAGGTTGAATTAATAATAAAGTGAAAGGTAAGAAAGAAGATAAGGCATTAAACGATTTATTCAGGCATAAACTTGAAAATGCCGAGGTAATTCCTTCTCCATCTGTCAGCAAAGCGCTGATGCGCAAACTGGCCGGAAGAGAATTCCTCCGTTTCAATCCGGCCAGGATGAATATATGGTATACGGGAGGAGCCATTGTTGCCGGAACTGCACTTGTTCTTATCCTTTCTTATAATCATGGAGCAGAAAATGAACCGGTGATCCCGGACATTTTTACAGGTATTAACAAGCCGGAAATCACTGACGACAGGACCACAGATGGAACAGAACTGACCGAAGTCAAACAGGGAGATAACGACAGGAGTGTACGGAAAAAATCAAATGTCAGCACCGAAAAGAAATCTTCGGTTATAGAACCAGATAAAGGAGTTCAGAGCTATCCGGAGAAAACCACGATTGCCGAACAGCCGGCTGAAGTTCATGTACCCGATGGCGGACTATTCAAAGATGAAACCAGTGAAAAGGACAGACTTCAGGGTGTGGCCAGGCGTGTTGATAATCTTATAGGTGCATCTGTAACCGAAGGATGCATCCCGCTTAAAGTTCTCTTTAAAAACAGGTCTCTTTCATATGATTCCTGCAAATGGATTTTTGGTGATGGTGGTTATTCTCATGAAAAGAATCCTGAATGGCTCTTTGATGTCGAAGGGGAATATGAAGTCATCCTCCGGATTTTTAGCCAGAGTGGCAGGCAATCATTCTCGTCGGCACTTATAAAGGTTCACCCCAGACCATCAGCCAGCTTTGAGATCTCTCCGGAGAATGCAGTTATACCTGATGATGAGATCAGCTTCCTTAATTATTCAACCAACGCTGAAGCATATAAATGGGATTTTGGTGATGGAAATACATCTGATATCATTGAACCCAGGCACTCTTACGATAAGTACGGCAATTACGATATCAGGCTGATAGCTGTTTCAGCATTCGGATGCTCTGACTCTCTTGTAGTGAAGAATGCATTTGGTTCGGGATATTATGTCAGATTCCCGAATGCATTCATTCCAAATCCAAACGGACCATCAGGCGGATATTATTCAAACAGCAGCGATGAATTTGCCTATGTATTTCATCCTGCCCACTCAGGTGTTTCTGAATACCAGCTGAGGATATTCAGCAGGCGCGGAATACTGTTGTATGAAAGCAATGATGTGAATATGGGATGGGATGGATATTATAAAGGACAGCTGAGCGAACCGGGAGTTTATATCTGGAAAGTACGAGGAAATTACATAAACGGGGAACCGTTCACCTTAATGGGGGACGTTACACTCCTCAGGACACCCTGAATTCCGGTTTTTGCGTTCATCACACAAATCCGGACGTTCATCTATTTTAAACCTCCATTCATTAATTAAATAGATGAAACATATCACTTTTAGCCTGTTTTTTCGTTAAAGTGAATGAAATGTGAAGGGATTTCACTATTTTCGTCAATGTAAACCTAATGGGATCGACTTTGCTGAGGAGGATAATATATATTAGTATGCTGGCTTTTCTCCTTTTTACAGATGGTTTTAGTCAGGATCCGACATTCTCTCAATTTTATGCCAATCCTCTCTACTTGTCGCCCTCTTTTGCTGGAGCCACTGAAGAGTACCGTCTTGGAATGAATTACAGGAATCAGTGGCCGGCAATCCCGGGTGTGTTCCATACATACAGTATTTCGTTCGACAAGGCGATGATCAATTTCAACTCCGGTATAGGTGTCCTTGCAACATATGATGTTGCAGGTTCCGGAGAACTGAGCACAACAAATGTCGGACTGCTTTATTCCTACGATTTCCAGATCAACAGGGAGTGGCATATAAGACCGGGTGTAAACTTCAAATTTTATTACCTGGGTCTTGATCTTACCAAACTTACCTGGGGCAGCAGTCTTACAGGAGGAGGTACACCTTCACCCTCAATTCATCCTCCTGCATTTGATAAAGTGGCAGACGTAGATTTTGCAACTTCCGCCCTGGTTTACAACGACAGGATATGGGGCGGTTTTACGCTTGACCACCTCCTTGTTCCCAAGACATCTTTCTACGGCGAAGACGCAAAGGTGCCGATCAAATTCAACCTCTACGGAGGAGTACAGATCATAAAAAAAACCAGATTAAGGACCAAGTTAAAGGAGGTGTTGTCTGTTGCGATGAATTTCCAGACGCAAGCCAAGTTTTTCCAGACAGATATAGGATTATATTATTATAAAGATCCTCTGATTTTCGGATTATGGTACAGGGGAATCCCTCTTGTTACATCTCAGGCGGGAGACGCAATAATTGGACTTGTTGGAATCAAAACCAGTCAGCTGCATATAGGATACAGCTACGATTTCACCATTTCAAACCTGATAACTGCATCGGCAGGAGCTCATGAAATCTCACTTATATATGAGTTCACATCGTTTACAGTAGGTTCTCAGCGAAAAAGAATCAGGGCTATACCTTGCCCGGAATTTTAATCAGATCAGAATTATCAATCACCAGTACTCCTTTTTATTTAATTGTTTATCTTTGCGCCTTATTATTGTTTAACAAATATTTATTGACAAGATGAAGAATCTTTCCATTATACTGTTTTCTGTTTTGTTTGTGGCTTTGGGCCTTCTCTATTTTTTCCATTTTGGAGGAGATGCAAAAAACAAGAATACCAGTGATCAGGCTGAAGAATCACAATCTGCTGCATCAGGAATAGCTTATGTAAATGTTGATTCGCTTATAATGAAGTTTGATATGTTCTTCGACAGAAGAAATGATCTTATGGATAAGCAGCAAAAAGCTGAAGCCGAACTTAATTCAAAAGCAGGCCAGTATGAGAAAAATGCAAGGGACTACCAGGAAAAAGTAACTAAAGGGCTGGTTACACGGGCTACTGCGGCAGAGATGGAACAATCGCTTCTGCAGCAGCAGCAGGAGCTGATGAATCTCCGCGATAACCTTCAGGCAAATCTGCTTGAAGAGGAGCAGGTGATGAACAGGCAGATACTTGAGTATATTACTTCATTTCTTGAAGAAAACAAATCGGAATACAAATACCAGTATATACTCGGCAAGAGCTTCGGAGGTCAGGTCCTTTACGGAGACTCAACACTCGACATAACACAAAAGGTGCTTGATGCAATAAACCAGAAGTATCAGGCAGAGAATAAAAAGTAATTATGGGTTTTGCCGCTTCATGGCTTAACCAGAGGGCCTTATTCCCTGAATTTATTAAAGAAGCGCCTGACAGTCAAACAGGTATTATTGTTGTTGTCCCGGCATTTGATGAACCGGATATTGCTCCGCTGCTCAATTCACTTAATTCATGCACCGAACCGGATTGCAAAACCGAAGTGATAATAATTGTAAATGCCCCGTCAGGAGCTTCAGCCGGAAGTATCGCGAATAATAAAAAGTGTATCAGCAATATTGAAAGCTGGAGAAAGAACAACAGAAGTTTTTTCCGGCTTTTTGTTTTTGACGCCGGACCGTCTCCAAAGGAAGACTGGGGTGTGGGGCTGGCAAGGAAAACGGGGATGGATGAAGCCGTCCGACGTTTTGACATGACAGGAAATCCTGAAGGAGTGATTGCCAGCCTGGATGCAGACTGCACTGTGGAAAAAAACTATTTCACTGCCATAAGCGACGGGCTTCTCAGGAGAAAGGAGAGATCGGCCTGCTCAATTTATTTTGAGCATCCATTATCGGGAAGCGAGTTTCCGGAACAGGTTTACCAGTATATAATTCAATATGAGCTGCATTTAAGGTATTTTATTCAGGGACTCAAATACTCAGGATTCCCATATGCTTTTCATACTGTCGGATCTGCTCTTGCCGTAAAAGCACTTCAGTATGTCAGAGCGGGCGGAATGAACCGAAGACAGGCCGGTGAGGACTTTTACTTTGTTCAGAAGCTTATTCCGTCAGGAGGCTATTTTTCGCTTAATAGCACGACTGTCTATCCATCACCGCGCGAATCATACCGGGTGCCTTTTGGAACAGGAGTAATGATGACAAAACTTTTGGGAGACAGCGATAGACAGATGATGACTTATAATGTCTCTGCGTTCATGGAATTGAATGATCTGTTTGGTTCTGCCGGAGATCTTTTTACTGCAGACAGGATTGGAATCGTTGATTTCCATAAAAACCTGCCTCCCGGCTTAAGATCTTTCACTGGAATAGACGATTGGTCTGAGAGGATTGATGAAATAAAGGACAACACATCTTCACAGGAATCATTCATGAAAAGATTCTTCGGGTGGTTCAACACATTCAGGATAGTAAAATACATGAATCATGTTCATGCCGGTCTGTTCACAAAGAAAGCTGTTGCAGATTCTGCATATGATCTTTTAAGTATATCAGGGTTGAAATTCCCTGAGCCGGATCAGGAGAAATTATTGCTTTATTACCGGTCGATGGAAAAAGATGCAGGAAGGTATTAATTGTTCTTTCTCGTGATCTCCCTGTCTTCATGGGGAGTCAGTATTATATAAAGATCCTCATCAGGCTTTTTCATCCGGTATTGTTCCCTGGCAAATTTCTCAAGGTTTTCATTATCAGTTTTAAGTTCCCTCAGTTTCTTCTTGTCAATCTCTATCTTCTTCATATAATACTCCTTATCGTTCCTGAGCTTGTTAAGCTCTCTTATTTCTTTATACCGGGCTATCAGGTTGTTGGAATCAAGGAGTAATAGCCATATAAGGAAGATGAGGATCGTCAGAAGGTATTTATTCCTGAATGCTGCCGGAATCTTGTCTATGAACTTAAACTTTATCATTCCTGTGCAAACCTACAATTATTTTTTCAACCGCCGCTCATCAGGTAAAGCATCTGAACATTATCTCTGTCACGGATGATGGCAGTATCATATTTTTCCCTGGGTATGAGCGTTCCGTTTATTTTAATGACTCTCATCCTGAATGAGAATTTCTTCAATTCAATCATCCGGGTAACACTCATTGTTTCTTCTGCAAATTCCTCTTCCCTGTTATTCAGTAATATCTTCATAAACTCAAACTCTTATTTCCTCTGCATCAGAATCTCAATAACCGTGTTTGCCTGCATGTTTGCAACAATGCCGACTCTTGGTGCCATCGGTGGAAGGTCATCATCTGCTGTTGTAGCCTCATCGCCGCAGACGTACAGAGTATCATCGATCTTTCGTGATCTTATTGTCTCGTTGCTCCCGTAGCCTGCAAGTCCCGAACCGACAACGAGCGGAATACCCGGTATCTCTGACAGGACCGTTTCTATAAGCATCACCTTCATCTCTTTTTTGTCGAATGCCTCAACAATTACATCACATCCGGCAAAGACTTCCGTAATATTTGATTCATCCAGTTTCAGATTACAGGTAATTATGCTGACACCCGGATTGATGCGTGATATGGTTTCCTTAAGGGCATCTGTCTTAAGCAATCCTGTCTGGTCAGCAAAATAATACTGCCGGTTCAGGTTTGCCGGTTCAACAACATCAAAATCAGCTATTACAAGAGTTCCTATACCGGATCTGGCCAGAGCAACGGCACAGTTTGATCCTAGTCCGCCTGCCCCTGCAATGCCTGCACGGAATTTTTTGAGATGTGATTCAATTTCCGGGAACCTCATTATTAAGATCATTTACATTACAGATACAAATATACAACATGTAAATCATCTGGAAACCTGAAATGCGGGATAGCGATAACTTACTGACTTATATCATACTGAACCGTTCCAAAATATATTAACTTTGACATATTGGTCATAATCTGCCGGAAACATTTAAAACTGTTATCAATGGACATTTCAGCAATAAAAGCTCAGCATAAGCTTTTAAAGGAGTGGAAATACAAATGGACACCACTGGATAAAGGTTATACTGATAAGATCCTGTATATAAATGTAGGAACAACAGAGATAAAGGAGAAAGACATTCCCCCGGTTATGAAAGAAAAATTTATTGGAGGGAAAGGTTATGGTCTCAGGCTGCTATGGGATGCCACCAAACCTGACACCAAATGGGATGATCCTGAAAATGAGATAATTATATCTTCCGGTCCTATTGGCGGAATAACCCAGTATTCCGGAACCGGGAAGTCGCTGGTTGTCAGTATCTCTCCCCAGACCGACTCAATAATGGACAGTAATGTGGGAGGATTCTTCGGCCCTTTCCTGAAGTTCGCAGGATTTGATGCGCTTGAGATGCAGGGTAAGGCTCAGAAGGATGTGATAGTGTTCATTGATGGCATAAACCATAAAGTGGAGATATTTGAAGCCCCTGCAGAAGCTTCTGACAGTCATGTGCTGGCTGAACAGCTTACCGGGATATTTGCCGATAATGACAATGAGAAAAAGAATATCGGGATAGTATCCTCCGGGTCGGCAGCTGAACATTCCCTGATAGGGATGCTTAACTTCACCTTCTATGATCCAAAGCGGAAGAAGATAAGGATGAAGCAGGCCGGACGGGGAGGTATAGGCACTGTCTTCAGAAATAAAAAGATCAAGGCGCTGGTATGCAAGATACCGGGAGTGAAGGGTAACCTTAACAATGTTGTGGACCTCGAGGCAATTATGGAACGTGGACGCAGGTTCAACAGGGAGATACGTGAACTGGATGATAAACAGTGCCGCATGCGCAAGGTAGGTACAGCTCACCTTATGGAAATCATGGATGATCATGACCTTCTGCCCACACACAACTACAAGTTCGGCTCCCATAAGGACGCTCCCAGGATCGATTCCGCAGTGTGGACATCTTTCTTTACCCAGAACATCCCGGATGGCTGCTGGATAGGATGCAATATGGCTTGTTCAAAAGCAATTGATGACTACGAGCTGGTTACAGGTCCGTATAAAGGACAAAAGGTAATTGTTGATGGACCGGAATATGAGACAGCTGCCGGATTAGGATCCAATGGAGGTTTCTTCGACCCGCGATATATAATTGAGGTAAATTTTTACTGCGACACCTACGGAATATGCACCATCACATGGGGTACCTGTCTTGCCTTCATCCAGGAGTGCTACTCCAACGGCATCCTCAACAAGGAACGCACCGGCGGTCTGGAACTGACTTTCGGCAACATTCCCGCTGCATTTGAATTGCTCCACCAGGTGGCACGGGGTGAAGGTTTTGGTATGATAGCCGGGCTTGGAGTGCGCCGCATGAAAAAGATTTTTGCTGAAAGGGGATGGGGCGATCCGGCATTTCTCCAGGATATAGGCATGGAGAATAAAGGCCTTGAATATTCCCAGTATATGTCGAAGGAATCACTTGCACAGCAGGGCGGTTATGCAATGACAAACAAGGGACCGCAGCATGATGAAGCATGGTTAATATTCATGGATATGGTGAATAACCAGATACCCACATTCGAGAATAAAGCCGAGGCACTTCACTATTTCCCGATGTTCAGGACATGGTTCGGACTCGCAGGCCTTTGCAAGCTGCCATGGAACGATGTTGAGCCTGAGAATAATGCACAGACTGACGAGCCTGCAAAGGTGCCAGAACACGTTGATAACTATGTAACCATCTACAAAGCAGTAACAGGAAAGCCTTTTGATAAACAAAGACTTATTGAGGATTCAGAACGCGTCTACAATTTTCAGCGGGTATTCAATATACGCCGGGGTTATGGCAGGCGCAGGGATGACGACCAGCCTTATCGTGCCTGCGGTCCGGTAACGGTTGAAGAGTACGAATCGAGGGCTGAAAGATATGATAAGCAGCTTAAGGAAAAGGTTGGATTTGATCCTGAAGGAAAGAGCACGATCGAGAAGATGAAAGTGCTGCGGAAATATCGTGAAGATCAGTATGACCTTTTGCGTGATGCTGTTTACAAACGACGAGGATGGAATAAAAACGGTATACCCACAATCGAACATCTCAGGAAGATCGGAATGGATCTTCCTGAGGTAGTGGAAGTTGTTAAAGACCTCCAATAGTAAAACAGTGGAAATGATTCCTTTTGAGAAGGCTTTTGAGATCGTAATGAATTCTTCATTCAGGACAGGTACTGAAATTGTCCCTTTCACCAGATCATTAAACCGTATACTGGCAGCTGATGTTACTAGCGACATCAACATGCCTCCATTCAATAAGGCATCAGTAGACGGCTTTGCCTGCAGGAAATCAGACCTCTCAAATGACCTTGAAATAATTGAAACCATCCCTGCAGGCAAGTGGCCTGAAAAAGAAGTAGACAAAAACCAGTGTACACGCATAATGACAGGGGCAGCCGTTCCCGAAGGTGCTGACTGTGTGATAATGGTTGAAGACACAGAGACTCTTCCTTCAGGTAAAGTGAGATTCACCGGCACTTCAACAAAAGAAAACATCGCACATAAAGCAGAGGATATAGAAAAGAACGATGTTGTCATCAAAGCAGGGAAGCAGATAAATCCGCAGGATATAGCTGTAATGGCGACAGTCGGGCATACTTCAGTGACAGTTAGCAAGATACCTGAAATAGCAGTAATAAGTACCGGTGATGAACTTGTTGAACCGCATATGACACCGGGTATTTCTCAGATAAGAAACAGCAATGCATACCAGCTGATCGCCCAGGCGGAGAGAGCAGGAGCTGTTGCAAAGTATTATGGAATTGCCAGAGATGATAAGGAGGAAACATATTCAATAATATCCAGGGCAATAGATGAGAATGACCTGGTCCTTATTACCGGCGGTGTATCTATGGGTGATTTTGATTTTGTCCCTTCCGTGCTTGAGAGAGCAGGTGTCAAAATCCTTTTCACACGTGTTGCTGTTCAGCCCGGCAAGCCAACTACTTTCGGAGTACATCGTAAGGCGATCGTATTCGGACTTCCCGGCAATCCGGTCTCATCGTTTGTTCAGTTTGAACTCCTTGTCAGACCTTTGATAAATAATATGATGGGATATACCTGGAAACCGGTTACTTTATCATTCCCTATGAGGGAGAAGTATTCAAGGAAATCAGCAGACAGGATGGGTCTGATCCCTGTCAGCATCACAGATGATGGATTTGTGAGGAGAGTGGAATTTCATGGTTCGGCACATATCTCCGCTCTTCCCGACGCCACGGGGATGGTAATCATTCCACATGGTGTGGATTCAATTGAGAAAGGTGAAATTGTAAATGTTCGTCTGATTTGACTGATTCACAATAAATATCAAGGCAAAAATGGAGTTTCCTGAAAAGTTTGATGTTTTAATAATAACCCTCAGCGACAGGGCGCACAAGGGTGAGTATCAGGACCTTAGCGGACCTCGTATAAAGGAAAGATTATCAGAATATTTCAAAGAGCAGGAATGGACAGGTGAATTTAACCTGACGCTTATTCCAGATGATTCCGCCCTGCTGGACGGGATACTGAAAAGCGCCGGGAATGTCTATCATTTAATTTTTACTACTGGAGGAACCGGAATAGGCCCGAGGGATATCACAGTTGAAACGGTCAGACCGCTTCTGTCAAAGGAGATCCCGGGAATAATGGAGTATATAAGGGTGAAATACGGATCAGAAAAACCAAATGCCCTGCTGAGCAGTGGTGTTGCCGGTCTGCTGGGAGAAGCTCTTATCTATACCCTGCCGGGTTCCGTCAGGGCAGTTGACGAATATATGAATGAGATCCTCAAAACGCTGAATCATACACTGTTAATGAAGTACGGTATAGATAAGCACAGCAAGGGTCAATAGGTAAGGCGGTTATTTGTATTTGCAGCTGCTGTACCTATAACCCGGTCATAACGATCCTGTGGATTCCTGTAATAGACAAGAACAAAATAATCATTTTCCGTTTCAAAATGACTCCCTTCAAAGACTGATGCCACCCCTCCGGTATCGCCTTTCCTTAGAAAAACATACTCATAATTATACCAGCCCTGCTTCAGAAGCATAGTACACTCATATTGTCCCTCCAGGGGATTATAGATCATGAGGTTATTATCATTGAAATTCCAGTTGTTCAGGCTGCCTGACACATGCATGTTTCCGCCGGCTATCATATATTTTGAAGGAAGGGTGAAATATACATAAACGTAATCAGCATCTGTTTCAGGATCACGGCCTTCATCCGATGCTATGTAATATTTGCCGTTGAAATCCTGCCAGTAAAAATATGGTTTGAATTCCCTGTTATCCGATGGAGCAAGATAGATGTGATAATTCGGGGCTGAGTAATCAATTTTCCTTACAAATTCCGACTGGTATCTGATGCTTTTGATATCGAAGTACCTGAATTCATTCCCTGCTTCGAAAATATTAGTTTCCGACATCGCGTTGAATTTAAGCTCGTTACTTCCAATGAAATCCGGTCTAAGGTTCATCCTGGCATTATTCCAGCGGCCGTTCTGAAGGACAGAGCAATAAATATTGCGAAGAGGATCTATAATCCGCACGTTGTTCAGGTTTACAGTGAAATCAAACTGCTGTCCGGTGTTATTATATGCGGTTATCTGTGGCCTGTATGCCCTGAAATCGATTTTTACCCGGTCTTCCGTGATGATAAACCTCTGGGTTATAACAGGATTATCAGGTTCCCCATAGGGATAAATTCTTAATATATAATTACCTGACAGAAGGAAAGAGATCCTTTCGTTCGGGAATGAGAGGGTATAATGAAAGTACCTGACTGTAGTATTGAATGAAGGTTTCATGTCCTCCAGGGGATTATCAGGAAAACCTTCAAGATATTCGCTCGTGAAAATGTCTGATCTATTCCAATCCTTATCGCAATGTACAAAAGTATAGTAGTATGTTTCAGCCTGATTGTCAACCAGGTCAAACTGAAAGATCAGCCTTTCATCACTGTTCAGCCTGATAACAGGGTAAGAGAAATTCCATCCCTCCTTATAAAGCTGGACGGTCTTTATTCTCTGGTCGAATATGTTGTTTATATTAAATTGTGGCTGGCACGGATTATAAATCCGCGCCAGCATTAGAGATGTTGACAGGTTTAAAAATATGATAAATATCAGTGTTCTGACCATGAAATTAGACTCCTGAATGAGTGTTAACAAAAATAGTGCAAAAATATAATATCATATTTGGCATTTTTGAATAATTGAATCAAGCTATTTATACATTTGTAGCTTGTGTTAATTAATTAACAGAACTCATTTTTTATGCAATTATTTTAATTGTATCGCTATAAAATGTCCAGAACAATAAGGTTGAGAAAGGGATTGGATATCCCGATAAAGGGTGCTGCTGAAAAAATCCTGGCAGGAGAAACAAATCCTTCCAGGTTTGGAGTAAGACCAATTGATTTCCCGGATCTTATTCCAAAGCTTGAGGTTAAACCGGGTGATCAGGTAAAAGCAGGATCACCTCTTTTCCATGATAAGCGTCACCCGGAAATAAAATTCACATCACCGGTCAGCGGTACGGTTTTGTCAGTTGAACGCGGAGAGCGCAGGAAAATGCTTGAGGTTACAGTTGAGAAGAACGGGAATGAATGCATTGATTTCGGTAAAGCTGATCCTGCTTTGCTTACAAGGGGAAAGATAATAGAGAATTTGCTTGCTTCAGGTCTGTGGCCGGCAGTCCGGCAACGCCCTTATCATGTTATAGCAAAACCAGGTGATGTCCCCAAATCGGTTTTTATTTCCGGTTTCGATACTGCACCACTGGCTCCGGACTATAACTTTATTATGAAGAATTCACCAGCTTCATTATTCAATACCGGGTTAAAGGCAGTTACAAAGCTGACCGGCGGAAAGATAAATCTCGTCCTTAACAGTAAGGAATCTGTATTAAACAATACTCCCGGTGTTGATATCTCATACATCTCGGGGCCTCATCCGGCAGGTAATGTGGGCGTGCATATTCATCACCTCGACCCGGTGAATAAGGGTGAGGTGGTGTGGTACATCAATCTCCAGGATGTCATTTCCATAGGCAGGTTGTTTGCGGAAGGAATTTACAAACCTGAAAGAATAGTGGCGCTTACAGGATCGGAGGTAGCTCATCCCCGGTATTATAAAATGCTTTCAGGAAGTTCTGTCACTCCAATGTTAAGCGGTAATATCAGGTCAGGCAATGTGAGATATATAAGCGGTAATGTTCTTACCGGAACGAAAATAGCAGCTGATGGTTATCTGGGATATTATGACTCTCAGGTAACGGTTATTCCGGAAGGAGACTATTATGAATTCTTCGGATGGGCAGCTCCGGGCGCGAAAAAATTCAGTTTTTATAAAACATTTATGTCAAGCCTGTTACCCGGCAGGGATTATATTCTCGATACGAACTTCCATGGAGGGGAAAGAGCATTTGTTATGACAGGCCATTATGATAAAGTTGTGCCAATGGATATTTACCCGATGCAGCTTTGCAAGTCTATACTTGCCGGTGATGTTGATATGATGGAAAACCTGGGCATCTATGAAGTTGCAGAGGAGGATTTTGCACTATGCGAGTTTATATGTCCGTCAAAGATTGAGATACAATCGATTATCAGGAATGGACTTGACCTGATGATAAAGGAAATGAGTTAGTAAAACATGAGACACAGAATATAATGAGTTCCCTGAGAAATATACTTGATAAGCTGAAACCCAATTTTACTGAAGGGGGCAGGTTCGCAAAACTGCGGTCCGTATTTGAAGGATTTGAATCATTCATTTTTGTTCCAAACAAGGTGACCTTCAGGGGATCGCATATCCGCGACAGCATTGACCTTAAACGGACAATGACAGTAGTGATTATTGCACTGGTTCCGGCACTTCTGTTTGGCTGCTACAATACCGGTCTCCAGCACTTCAGGTCCGTTGGCGTTGATCCCGGTATCCTGAAAGATTTCGGATTCGGATTTATTAAAATTCTTCCGCTCATAATTGTAAGCTATGTGGTAGGACTTGGAATTGAATTTATTGCTGCCCAGATCCGCGGACACGAAATCAATGAAGGCTTCCTTGTAACGGGACTCCTGATCCCATTGATAATGCCAATTGATATTCCGCTCTGGATGCTTGCCCTGGCAACAGCCTTTTCAGTTATACTCGGGAAAGAAGTATTCGGTGGTACAGGTATGAATATCTTCAATCCGGCGCTGCTGGCCAGAGCATTCATCTTCTTCAGCTATCCTGCATGGATGACAGGAGATAATGTGTGGACAGAAGGTCTGACAAAAGGGCAAAATATTATTGACGGATATTCAGGAGCAACGCCCCTTTCGATGTGCGCCCAGGGTAATATGTCAGGCTTGCCTTCATTTATGGACATGTTTATTGGTACAATCCCCGGTTCGGTAGGGGAAACCTCCGCCATTGCAATCCTGATCGGCGCATTGATCCTGATCCTGACGGGTATCGGAAGCTGGAAGATCATTGTAAGTGTTTTTGCAGGCGGTCTGACTATGGGACTTTTGCTCAATGCGGTATCGGTCAACACATACATGGAACTTCCTTTCTATTATCATTTTGTCATGGGCGGCTTTGCTTTTGGAGCAGTCTTTATGGCTACAGATCCGGTGACGGGAGCCCAGACCGAGACAGGAAAATGGATCTATGGATTCCTGACAGGAGTATTAGCAATCCTGTTCAGGGTGTTGAATCCGGCTTATCCTGAAGGTGTTATGCTCGCAATACTTCTGATGAACCTTTTTGCCCCGCTTATCGACCACTATGTATTGCAGGCTAATATCAGGAGAAGGATGAAGCGGGCTGTAACCGCAATCAAATAATTATGAAAATGAAACACTTCAGCAACAGATATATATTCATATTCTCGACAGTGATGGTTGTAGTCGTTGCAGCATTGCTGTCGCTGGCGGCAACTCTTCTTCAGCCAGCCCAGGAAAGAAACCTGGAAATTGAAAAGAAACGCAGCATGCTTGAATCTATACATGTTCCTGCCACAAAGACCAATGCAGTGGAGCTGTATGATAAGTATATAAGTGAGAGTTTTGTCCTTAACAGTAAAAGTGAACCTGTCGAAGGAGTCGATGCTTTTACAGTCGTGCTGAAAAATGAACAGAAGAAACCTCTTGAGGATCAGTATCTGCCGGTATTCAGGGCAACTCCCGATGACGGAGAAAAGATAATAATACTGCCTGTTGAAGGGAAAGGTCTCTGGGGACCGATATGGGGTTATATTTCGCTAAGGTCAGATCTGAATACAATATATGGTGTCACTTTCGACCATAAGGGCGAAACCCCGGGTCTGGGTGCGGAGATCAATACGACGCCTTTTGAAAGCATGTTCAGTGATAAGAAGCTGTTTGAGGACGGCGCTTTTGTCTCTGTCCAGGTTTATAAGGGAGGAGCCGATCCGTCGGATATTCACGGAGTTGATGCGGTCTCAGGCGGAACAATTACCAGCAAGGGGCTTGAAAAGATGCTGGTTGACTGCCTGAAAAAATATAACGATTACCTTCTTAAAAACAGAATATAAGATATGAGCGACCAGGAAAAAGAACCGATATTCTCGGCAAAGAATTGGAAACTGTTTACTGCCCCGCTGGACAGGAATAATCCCATTACTGTTCAGGTACTGGGGATATGTTCGGCTCTTGCAGTTACAGTAAAGCTTAAACCGGCACTCGTTATGGCATTGTCAGTAACTATTGTGGTTGCCATTTCAAACCTGGTCATTGCTGCACTCAGAAATTATATACCGGACAGGGTAAGGATCATTGTTCAGCTGGTTGTTATTGCTACACTGGTAATTCTTGTAGATCAGATACTTAAGGCATATGCATTTGATGTCAGCAAGCAGCTGTCAGTTTTTGTCGGGCTGATAATAACAAACTGCATAATTATGGGACGTCTTGAAGCTTTTGCGATGGCCAATAAACCGTGGCCCTCTTTTGTTGACGGGCTGGGGAACGGAGCAGGATACGGTCTGATCCTGATTATTGTAGCTTTCTTCCGTGAGCTGCTGGGATCTGGTACAATATACGGATACCCTGTTCTGGAGAAAATTGGTCTCTACTCAACCGGCTATGAAAATAACGGGATGATGATCCTTCCGCCTATGGCGCTGATTGTTGTGGGACTGATTATCTGGTTCCAGAGAAGCCGGAACAAGGAACTTATCGAGAAATAAAGGGAAAGAACTATGGAACACTACTTAAATATTTTCGTAAAGTCAATTTTTATTGACAATATGATTTTTGCCTTTTTCCTTGGCATGTGTTCATACCTGGCTGTCTCAAAAACAGTCAAAACTTCAGTCGGGCTTGGGATTGCAGTAATTTTTGTTCTTCTCATAACTGTCCCTGTCAACTTCCTGGTTGAGAAATATGTATTAAAAAAGGGTGCCCTCATCTGGCTTGGTGAAGGATTTTCAGATGTTGATCTGAGCTTTCTTACTTTTATGGTATTCATTGCAGTCATCGCAGCAATGGTACAGCTGGTTGAAATGGTAGTAGAGAAATTCAGCCCCGCATTGTATAACTCTCTCGGAATATTTCTGCCCCTGATCGCTGTAAACTGCGCTATCCTCGGAGCAGCTCTTTTCATGCAGGAAAGAGAATATGAAAATGTTCTTGAGGCAACTGTTTTCGGAGTCGGGTCAGGAATAGGGTGGATGCTCGCTATTGTCGGAATAGCGGCGATCAGGGAGAAAATGAGATACAGCAATGTGCCCGCACCTCTCAAAGGACTGGGGATTACATTTATCCTTACCGGACTAATGGCAATTGCTTTCATGGGATTTATGGGAATAACACTCTAAAAGAAAAATACTGAATATGATTTTAGGATTTTCAACGGTCGTCACTACCCTGCTCGGCATAATTGTATTCCTTATAATTATTCTTTTGCTGGTTATTATGCTTCTGATTGCCAGGGATAAATTATCACCAAAAGGAGATGTAATCCTTCATATTAACGACCGTGAAATAGTTGTTTCTCCGGGATCAAACCTGCTGATGACGCTTTCAGGAAACCAGATCTTTCTTCCTTCAGCGTGCGGAGGCGGAGGAACATGCGGAATGTGCAAATGCCAGATACTCGAAGGCGGAGGATCAATACTTCCTACCGAAACAGGCTTCTTTACACGCAGGGAACAGAAGAACCACTGGAGACTCGGGTGCCAGGTAAAAATAAGGGAACCTCTTAAGATAAAAGTGCCTGAGGCAGTGCTTGGAATCAGGAAATGGCAGTGCGAGGTTGTTTCCAACACGAATGTTGCGACATTTATCAAGGAGTTCGTTGTCAGACTCCCTGATGGAGAAGAGCTTGATTTTGAACCCGGAGGATATATACAGATTGATGTTCCGAAATATGAAACAAGCTTCAGGGACTTTGCCGTTGAGGAAGAATACCGCGCGGATTGGGAGAAATTCAAAATGTGGGATCTTTCAATAAAGAACACTGAGGAGACATTCAGAGCATATTCAATGGCCAACTATCCGGCAGAAAAGAACATGATAAAGCTTAATATCAGGATTGCCACTCCACCATGGGATAACGCCAGGAACCAATTCGTGAATGTTCCTCCGGGTATATGTTCTTCCTATGTTTTTTCAAGAAAAACGGGCGATGAAGTAACGATTTCAGGACCTTACGGCGAGTTTCATATCAGGAACACCAATAATGAAATGATTTATATAGGCGGAGGCGCCGGAATGGCTCCGTTGCGATCACATATTTTTCATCTTTTCCATACATTGAAGACTAACCGTAAAGTGTCATACTGGTATGGTGCAAGATCGCTCAGGGAGGTCTTTTATGAAGATGAGTTCAGGGCAATAGAGAAAAGATTCCCTAATTTCAAATTCAACCTGGCTCTGTCGGAACCGCTTCCTGAGGATAAATGGGCAGGATATACCGGCTTCATTCATCAGGTTCTGCTTGATAATTATCTCAGCAAGCGCGATGATCCTGAGGATATTGAATATTATTTCTGTGGTCCTCCCCAGATGAATAATGCAGTTATTAAAATGCTTGATAATCTGGGAGTGCCGGCAGAAAATATTTCGTTTGACGATTTTGGAATATAAGTGTTCCACAGAGAGGAATCAAGTGGAAGAATGAAAATCAGATTAATTGCCTTATTGCCCTTTTTGTTTCTTCTGGCTTTATCCTGCAAGGATGAGGAGCCAGAATTTTCGAATTTCTCAGGATTTACCCAGGGCACAACCTATAGCATCGTATTTGAAAATTCGGGAAAGATCAACCTGGCAGATATGAAAGCTGAGGTTGAAAAGATACTTCACGATTTTGATATGTCATTATCCCTGTACCAGGATTCATCAGTACTTTCCCGTATAAACCGGAATGAAAATGTAAAACCTGATACTTTCTTTGCAGAGGCTTTCAATATATCCAGGGAAATCTCACTGATGACTGACGGCGCATTTGATCTGACAGTTGGCCCTCTGGTAAAAGCCTGGGGATTCGGACCGGATGAAACAAAAAACTTCACTGAATCAAAGCGCGATTCCCTTTTGAGTCTGGTAGGTATGGACAAAGTAGAGATGAAGGATGGATTACTCAGGAAGTCGGATCCCCGCATCAGCCTTGATTTCAATGCAATCGCCCAGGGCTATTCAGTTGATGTTCTATACAGATATTTCAACACCCTGGGTATGGAACGCTACCTGGTTGAGATCGGAGGAGAGGTCAGGGTTCACGGTGATAAAGGGGGAGTGCTGTGGAGAATAGGCATTGACAGGCCAGAGGATAACAATATTACTCCCGGTGAAGACCTCCAGGCAGTTATCAGCCTTAAAGACAGAGCACTTGCAACCTCCGGAAACTACAGGAAATTCTATATTGAAAACGGCATCAAGTATTCTCATACAATAGATCCGAAAACAGGTTACCCGGCTTGGAATCAGCTGTTAAGCGCCACAATAATTGCAGATGACTGCGCAACTGCTGATGGTATTGCAACAGCCTGCATGGTAATGGGGAAAGATAAAACCATTGATTTTCTTAATCTGCATCCTGAATTTGATGCCTATCTTGTTTATTCAGATGACAGTGGAAATTTCAAAACATGG
>CAZGGZ010000025.1:0-19735 GCA_964525415.1 uncultured Rikenellaceae bacterium
TGTGTATAAAGGGTAGTCTTTGGGAGAAGGGGGGTGGGGGGATGAGGTTGACACTACCCGGGAGAGAGCCTGTCCCGCGATAGCGGGAGGTTTGGGGTGAGGTAAAAAATTAGTGTATCTTTGTTTATGAGCATATAATATTAATGTCTCCGCTATTTGCAACCCTATGTCAGATGACCATAAATATGTCGAAACTCCGCTGATGAAGCAATATTACAGCGTTAAGGCAAAACATCCTGATGCGATATTGCTTTTCAGAGTCGGTGATTTTTATGAGACATTCGGCGAAGATGCCATCCGGACATCTGAAATACTTGGCATAACACTTACGCGAAGGGCTAACGGAGCAGCATCCTTTGTGGAGCTTGCAGGCTTCCCATATCATGCGATTGACACATATCTTCCCAGGCTGGTCCGGGCTGGCCAGAGAGTGGCCATCTGTGAACAGCTTGAAGATCCGAAGCTGGCGAAGAAGATTGTAAAGAGAGGGATCATTGAGCTGGTGACCCCGGGAGTTTCCCTTAACGATAATGTGCTTAATCACAAAGAGAATAATTTTCTGGCTGCAGTGCATATTGATAAGAAAATTGCAGGCGCAGCATTCCTTGATATTTCCACCGGCGAGTTCCTTGTGTCGGAAGGTACTATTGAATATATAGATCAGATGCTGAATAACCTTCAGCCCAAAGAGGTCCTTTATGAAAAGAAGAAAAAGGATCTTTTTCTTGAGAGCTTCGGAACGAAATTCTATACTTTCAAACTTGATGACTGGATATTCACTCCGGAAGCAACGAATGACAGGCTTCTCAAGCAGTTCGAAACAAGCTCGCTTAAGGGCTTCGGAATACAGAATATGCCATTCGGAATAATAGCAGCAGGAGCTATCCTTCACTATCTTGATATAACGCAGCATGAACAGCTGGGACATATAACGGGCATCGCAAGGATTGAGGAGGACAAATATGTCTGGCTTGATAAGTTCACGGTAAAGAACCTTGAACTGTTCCATTCTCCGTATGAAGGTGCCAAAACGCTTATCGATGTGATGGACTGCACAATTTCACCTATGGGCGGAAGGCTTCTGAAACGGTGGATATCGCTGCCCCTGAAGGATATTCCGCCTATTAATGAGAGGCTGGATGTTGTACAGCACCTTGTTGTGAATACAGCTTTCAGGGAAGAGATATCAGGATTGATAAGGCAGATAGGCGACATTGAAAGACTCCTTTCAAAAGTTGCCGTAAACAGGATCAATCCGAGGGAAGTGGTACATCTTAAAAAAGCACTTCATGCAATTGACCCTCTCAAATCACTTTGCAGCCGCTGCGGCTGCCTGCAGCTGGCAACCCTGGCTGAGCAGCTCAATCCATGCAAGTTATTGTCTGACAGGATTGAACATGATATCAATAACGATCCTCCTGTCCTGATCAACAGGGGGAACATAATTGCGAAAGGAGTATCAGCCGAACTCGATGAACTCAGAACAATACTGTACAGCGGAAAGGATTACCTTGCTCACCTTCAGAACCGTGAAAGCCAGCGGACAGGAATCAGCTCTCTTAAAGTCAGTTATAACAATGTATTCGGCTATTATATTGAAGTCAGGAATACTCATAAGGACAAGGTGCCACCAGAATGGATCAGGAAACAGACACTGGTAAATGCTGAACGCTACATAACCGAAGAGCTTAAGGAATATGAAAGCAAAATTCTGGGAGCAGAAGAGAAGATCCTGGACCTCGAAACAAAGCTGTTCAATGAACTTGTACTGGCTATTGTCGAATTCATTCCCTCCATTCAGCTGAACTCCTCTGTCATTGCAAGACTTGATTGCCTTCAGTCATTTGCACACCTCTCTGATGAGAACAGCTATGCAAGGCCGGTTCTTGATGATTCAATGAAGATAGAAATATTTGACGGACGTCACCCGGTGATTGAAAAGCAACTTCCGGCTGGTGAATCTTATGTGCCTAATGATCTTTTCCTCGATACAGATGATCAGCAGATAATTATCCTGACAGGACCAAATATGTCGGGCAAATCAGCATTGCTGAGGCAAACTGCTCTCATAGTGCTAATGGCACAGATCGGGTGTTTTGTACCTGCAAAAGCTGCAAAGATCGGTATTGTGGATAAGATATTCACCAGGGTAGGTGCTTCGGATAATATCAGCCTGGGCGAATCTACATTCATGGTTGAGATGAATGAAACAGCAAGTATCCTTAATAATCTTTCAGAGCGAAGCCTTATACTTCTGGATGAGATAGGCAGGGGAACAAGCACCTATGACGGAATTTCAATAGCATGGGCTATGGTTGAATACCTTCATGAAAGCAAGCTGAAGGCAAAGACCCTTTTTGCAACTCATTACCATGAGCTGAATGAGATGGAGAATTCATTCTCCAGGGTGAAGAATTATAACATTTCAATAAAGGAGCTTAACAATAAGGTCATTTTCCTGAGAAAACTGAAAAGGGGAGGGAGTGAACACAGCTTCGGGATCCATGTGGCAAAGATGGCAGGGATGCCGAGAAGCGTTGTGAACCGTGCAGATGAAATCCTTAAGGAACTTGAGCAGAGCCATGAGAAGCAGGAACTGGCAAAGCCGATAGCTAACCTGGCCGGTCACAGGGAAGGTCTCCAGCTCAGCATATTCCAGCTTGATGATCCGGTTCTTAAGCAGATCAGAGATGAGCTGCTTGAGATTGATATAGATAATCTTACGCCAGTTGAGGCTTTAAATAAGCTATATAATATAAGGAAGTACCTCAAGAAATAATTGCCGGATCTCCGGTTAACTTAACATATTTGTTTATGGTAACTGTGATAATACCTGCATTAAATGAGGAGAAAACAATATCCAGTGTAATAAGGCTGGTGGGAATTTCTCCTGTGGTAAATGAAATACTTGTGATAGATGATAAATCACAGGATAATACCATTGATGCAGCAAGATTGCCCAAGGTGAAGATATATACCAGCACAAAGCTTGGCAAGGGTGCTTCAATGCGCGATGGTATGCTTCTGGCCAGAAATGAAATAATAATTTATCTTGATGCAGACATCCTTACTTACCCTGAAAATATTGTCGACTTATTATCCGGTCCGATAATAAATAATGAGGCTGATTTCATCAAATCAAGCTTCGGCAGGCAGGCAGGCAGGGTGACTGAACTGGTCGCAAAGCCGTTATTAAGTTTTCTTTTTCCTGATCTTACCAAATACTCACAGCCTTTAAGCGGAATGATTGCCGGGAGAAAGAGCTTATTTGAAAAGATTGAATTTGAAAATGATTACGGAGTTGATATAGGCATTCTTCTTGATATGAATTCAACCGGGGCAAGGATAAAAGAAGTCAATCTGGGGTATATCGAAAACAGGATGCAGACTTGGGAGCAGCTGGGACAAATGTCCCGCGAAGTATCGAGGGCGATTCTTAAGCGGGCAAAAAAAATTGAGCCGGTAAACATTGAAACCCTTGAAAATATCAATTTCATCAGAACCCAGATGGATTATGCTATCAGGGAAAGCCTCCTTGGCCGAGATAAGATGATCATTTTTGATATGGATAATACACTGCTTGACGGAAGTTTTATCACAACAGCTGCCGACCATTTCAGATTCAGGGATGAGCTTATCAGGATAGTCACGGAAAACAGCAATCCTTATACAAGGACTAAGTCTTTAGCTAGGCTGATGAAGGGGAGATCAATAAATGAGATACTTGATGTTGCAGACACTATTAAGGTTGTCCGCGATATTGAATTTGTCATCAGCGAGCTTAAACAAAGAGGCTATATAATCGGTATTATAAGTGACAGTTATGATGTTGTCACAAATCATCTGAAGAACAGGCTGGCTATGGATTTCTCTGTCGCAAATGAACTTGAATTCTCAAGCAGCATAGCAACTGGTGAGGTGAAAGTTCCGTCAGCTTTTCTGAGGACAGACAAAAGCAAATGCAATCACGATTTCTGCAAAGCTAATGTTATGTATCAGCTGGCGGAGAAATATAATATTGAAATTAAAAATATAATATCTGTCGGCGATAGTGAAAATGATTTCTGCCTTCTCAAGGAAAGCGGTATGGGTGTCTCATTCTGTTCGGAGAATAAATACCTGAATTATGTTGCCGACAAAATAATAGCAGAAAAAAGTTTCAGCCAGATCCTCGATTTCACGCAATAAATTAATGTGATATGACAAATATAATCATACTCATATTATGTATTTTAATTCTGCTATCATATGTTTTTGACATTACAAGCCGATATTCAAAGATCCCGGGAGTGATTTTGCTGATCGCGCTGGGCATTATTATTCAGTTGATTATAAAAGCACTGAATGTTGAAATTCTTAATATGAAACCGGTCTTGCCGGTCATCGGTACGCTAGGCCTGGTTATGATCGTGCTTGAAGCAAGTCTCGATCTGAAACTCGAAAAAAGGAAAAGGGGACTGATTATAAAATCAATATCGTCGGCTTTTATATTATTTGCTGTTTTTACGATGGTGACAACCCTTATACTTGTTCATTGGTTTGGTTTTAATATAAGGGATTCCTTTCTGAACAGTATCCCTCTTGGAATTATAAGCAGTGCCGTGGCAATATCGGCTGCATCTCTTCTTAAACCAGATGAAAAAGAATTTATCATTTACGAGAGCTCTTTTTCTGACATTTTTGGAATAATTATTTTCGACCTGATCCTTATCAGCCATGGTACGGTAGGGGAAGGGATAATGAATTTTATTTTAAATACATTCCTTACTGTCATAATTTCCATAATAATCACATCAGTTCTGGCGATCCTTCTTCACAAGGTAAACTATCACATCAATTATGTTATTATAATGACTGTAGTTGTCCTGGTGTATGTTCTTGCAAAGCTGGCTCATCTCCCTGCCTTGCTGCTGGTCCTGATGTTCGGACTTATACTGGCAAATAACCGTTTCCTTGAAAACACTCCGGTAAATAAATATGTTGACTTTAATAAGTTCAGAAGTGATCTGGGATCATTTAAAAAGATCCTTTCCGAGCTTACATTCCTGGTCAGATCTTTTTTCTTTATAATGTTCGGTTATTATACAAAAATTGAAGGACTGTTTAATTTTCGGAATTTAATTACGGCTTTTTGTGTAATAGCATTCATTTTTCTGCTCCGGTATATTTTTATCAGATTTGTCCTTAGGTTACCTGTTTTACCATTGCTCAATTTTGCACCACGGGGGCTAATTACTATACTGTTATTCTTAAGTATACCATTTGCCTCAAGGATTGAACTTCTCAATGAAGAGGTCATAACGCTGGTAATCCTGCTTACAATTATAATCCTGATGATTGGCAATATTGGGTACAGGAAAGAAAAAGTCCGGATTGAAGAATCTGCTAAAAATGAAGAAGTTACAACAATAACTGATCAGACCGTAAACAATTTAACCGGACAAAGCCCAAATTGAGTATTTTTAAACACTTATAAGATTATTCAGTTTCACTTTTAATTTTCTTGCCATGAAAAGGACATTTTCCCATTTGATTTTCTTTAGTATATTTATAACAACCCCTGCGTTATCTCAGTCCGGTTTAGTGAAACAGATAAAACTTACTGATTTTGACCTCCAGTCATCTGCCCTTGTTAAAGAATCAGGAGAAGTAATATCAAATGCAGACTATAAATCAAATGTATACTGGTTCCCCGTGAAAGTCCCTTCAACAGTTCTTTCGGGACTGGTGGCTAACCATGTTTATCCTGATCCTTATATGGGAATGAACAATATGTTTATACCTGATGCTTCAGATAAATTTAATAAACAATACAAACTTGAACAGTTCAGCCATCTTCCGGGTGAACTCAATCCCTGGAAGAAACCATACTGGTACAGGACAACTTTCAATGTTCCGGAATCAGACAGGGGACGGCATTTCCAGCTGATATTCAAAGGTATTAACTACCGGGCTGCGGTATGGGTCAACGGTGTGCAGATTACAGATTCCACACAGATGGCCGGTATGTTTGCCCAGTACAGCCTGGATGTTAGCAAACATATAAAAGCAGGAGAGAAAAATGCTCTTGCAGTAAAAATATACCCCCTCGATTATCCGGGTCTTCCTTCGAACGAACAGCTGGAAGCTCTGGGCGATTTCTATCCTAACGGAGGACCAACAGGTGATATCGGAAAAAATGTCACTATGCTCTGCTCTGTTGGCTGGGACTGGATACCACCTGTACGGGACAGGAATATAGGACTCTGGCTGCCTGTCTACCTTCGTACTTCCGGAGGCATAACATTCGTCAATCCAAAGCTTGTTACAGAACTGCCTGATCTGCCTGATACCAGCCAGGCAAAGCTCTCGCTGAGCATGACTCTGGTGAATCACACCCAGGTAAAAGAAGACGGGGATCTTATTGTAACCATCTCACCTGAGAACTTCAAGGGCAAGACCATAAAGATCACCAAACCGGCATCTGTTACGCCAGGCGGATCTCTGAAGATCGATATGAACGGATCGGATACGAAAGAACTCAACATTTCAGATCCCGTACTCTGGTGGCCGAACGGTCATGGAAAGCCAAATCTGTACAGGATTAGACTTCAGTTTTCAGATGCATCAGGAACAGTCAACGACACATCTTTCATTTTCGGGATCAGGACAGTCTCAACAAAGGCGGTCAATGTAAAAGGTACATGGCGTCGTGATTTTTACGTGAACGATCAGCGGATACACCTTGTTGGCGGAGCATGGGTTCCCGATATGCTGCTTAACCGGGATTCAACCAGATACGATTATGAAATGCGCCTCTGCCGCAATGCAAATATCAATCTGGTAAGGATATGGGGCGGCGGAGTCACTCCCTGTGATGAATTCTTTGATGCTGCCGACCGCTACGGACTCCTTGTATGGTCTGATTTCTGGATTACAGGTGACACCCAGGGTGAATTCAAAGGTTCCCCTGACTGGCCGCTTGAAGGCGAAGTTTTCAAACGTAATGTTGTTAATACGATATACAGGATCAGGAATCATGCAAGCCTCCTGGTATGGACAGGCGGCAACGAAGGGCATGCACGAAGGGAGCTTTACGATTTTATGAGAAACAGCATAATTGAACTTGATGGCACGCGACCGTATATTCCAAGTTCGTCAGGTTTTGCAGAGCTGCCGAAAGGATGGCCGGGTGCATGGCCCGACAATCTTCCGACCGGAGTATACAGCGGCGGACCATACACCTGGCAGGATCCTGCAAGCTACTATACAAGGGCAATAAAAGGTGAAGACTGGGTGTTCAAGGATGAAACAGGAATACCGTCAATGGTACCTTATAATATCCTTCCGAAAATAATTCCAAACCTTGTGTGGGATAAAAAACTACCCTTCCCTCTCAACAATACATGGGGTTATCATGATGCAGCGACAGGGAATGGGAAATGGGACCTTTATTACAAGGAGGCAATAACCAGGTATGGAGAACCGGTTTCCATGGAAGATTTTTGCGATAAAATGCAGCTTATGAATGCAGCAGGATATCAGGGGATTTTTGAAGCTGCAGGGCATAAGCTGAATGATATCGGAGGTGTGATGCTCTGGAAGCTGAATGCCGCCTTCCCCAGTGTGGTATGGCAGGTGTACGACTGGTATCTTCAGCCAAATGCAGGATATTATTTCATGCAGAATGCCTGCGAACCTGTCCATATTCAGCTTAACCTTAACAACAGGACAGTAACCATCGTTAACAGGACAATCAGACCTGTGTCAAACATTACTGCTGTTGTTGAGGTTTTCAATCTCGAATCAAAATCTCTTTTTAAGGAGGAAGCATATTTCAGTATTACCCCTTCCGAAGTAAAGGAAACAACAGTCTTATCATCCCTGTTTGAAAAAATAAAAGGGATTGCAATTGTGGTTCTGAACCTGAAAGACTCTTCGGGCAGAATTATTTCTCATAATGTCTACTGGCTCTCTTCAAACAACGATTTTATTGCAATAAACAATATGCCGGAAACGCAGGTGGAGGTTGAAGTAGTTTCTGCTGTGAGCAATGAGAAAGAGACAATATGGACTATACTGATAACTAATAAAAGCGATAAAATAGCTTTCTTCACACGTTCTCAGCTGATGGCGGAGGGTGAGGAAATACTGCCCAGTTACTGGTCTGGAAACTATTGTACTCTTGCACCGTCTGAAAGCTCCACTCTCACAGTGAGCTATCCGGCAGCGATCCTGTCCGGGGGAAATCCATATCTGAGAATCTCGGGTTGGAATGTACCAGAACAGGAAATATTGCCCGCAATGCATTGAAGTAAATATTATAACTAAGAACTGAATATGTGTGTTTTAGGGGTTGATCTCGGAGGTACAAAGCTGGCTCTGGCACTCTTTACTGTGGAAGGCAGCCTGCTGATGAAAGATACCATTCCTCTGGATGACAGGAAAGGATCAGAGGTGGGGAAACTTATTACAGAACAAATAATAAGATTAGTTGATCAGACCGGGAAACAAGGCAATCAGGTAAAGTCCGTTGGGATCTCCGTGCCCGGGATCAGTCATTCTGATTCAGGAAGTGTCTGGGCTCCCAATATCCCGGGATGGGAAGATTACCCCTTAATGAATGAAGTACGATCATCAGTGAACAATATACCGGTTACGATTGACAGCGACAGGGCATGTTATATCCTGGGAGAATTATGGCAGGGCAATGCCAGGGGATGCAATGATGTGATATACCTTGGCGTAGGGACAGGAATAGGAGCCGGCATACTGGTCAATGGAGAAGTGCTTCGCGGAAGCCATGATATTGCAGGAGCAATTGGCTGGATGGCGTTGGACAGACCATTCCTGGATAAATATAAGGATTGCGGTTGTTTTGAGTTTCATGCTTCCGGTGAAGGCATCGCAAGAGTGGCAAGAGGTATTTTGGATGAGGATAAAGATTATACAGGTGAACTTAGGAACAAAATTCCCGGGGAAATTACCTCCTACGATGTGTTTACAGCTTATGAATACAGGGATCCTGTGGCAGTTAAGGTCATTGAAATATGCATTGAGTTCTGGGGGATGGCTGTCGCTAACCTTGTAAGTCTTTTCAATCCCGAGAAAATAATTATGGGCGGCGGAGTATTTGGTCCGGCTGTTCCTTTAATACCGTCTATCAGGAAGGAGGCTGCTAAATGGGCACAACCTGTAAGCATCAACCAGGTGAGGATTGAACCTTCAGCATTAAGCGGAGAGGCAGGAGTATACGGGGCAGCATTCCTTGCCTTGAGATCTTTATTTAAGGTAAAAAAATGATTTAGGCAAATGTACAGCAAGAGTGTCATTTTCTGGTCATCCTGCGCAGGGATGCTGTTGTTCGGTATCGCACTCATCACGCTCGGATCAGTGGTACCTGATCTCAGGATCAAGCTTCAGCTCGATGAGATCTCCTCAGGTGCGCTTTTTTCAATCCTGCCGTTCGGTGTACTTGCAGGATCGATGGTTTTTGGTCCGGTGGTAGATAAATACAGCTACAGGATACTTCTTTCTGTTTCATGTGTGTTTATGTTTGCAGGATTTCTGGGAACTGCTCTGGCAAACTCCCAGGGTTTTCTCCGTATCTATGCCTTTCTCATTGGATTGGGCGGAGGGGCGGTCAACGGAGCGACCAATGCGCTCGTTTCAGACATAAGCGATAAGGATAAAGGAGCAAACCTGAGCCTGCTTGGCGTATCATTCGGAATAGGCGCTCTCGGCATGCCTTTGATCCTGGGTCTCCTCAGGGACATTGCCAGCTTTGAAACAATTTTGATATCAGTCGGGATACTGACGCTTGCCACAGGTATGCTTTTCATGCTTATCAGGTTTCCGGCTCCAAAGCAACCTCACGGATTTCCTGTTGCCCGCAGCCTGGGAATGCTAAAAGACAATGTCCTTATACTGATAGCCTTTTTTCTTTTTATGCAGAGCAGCTTTGAGGGGATAATGAATAACTGGACGACAACATATCTTATTGATTATCTTTCAGTCAGGCAAAGCATGGCACTTTATGCACTGTCGTCCTTCGTTGCAGGTATGGCGTTTATGAGAATTCTGATCGGTACTGTATTGAAGTCGCTGACTGAAATGAAATTGTTGTTTTATTCCTTTATCATAATACTGGCTGGATTGATCTTTCTCAGAACAGGGAATTCAATAGTGCCCGCAATAGCAGGACTGGTACTCCTTGGAGCAGGACTTGCCGCCGGGTTCCCGGTGATGCTTGGAGTGACAGGGGCCAGGTATGCTGAGCTTTCCGGCACTGCTTTCAGCCTGGTTCTTTTCATTGCGCTGATCGGCAACATGATCGTGAATTACGGAATGGGAGTGATAGCCAGGAATTACGGAATACAATATCTTACAATTGTTGGTTTTGCACAGCTGATCATTATGATAATTTTGTACATATTCATATTTGGTAAAAATAATAAGCGTAAAATTAACACTTAATAAACATTTAACTATGCTTGCTACACAATGGCTAAATAACGTACGGGACATAATTACCCGGATCGAAGAGACACAGACGGACAATATCAGGAAAGCTGCAGAGGCAATGGCAGATACTATAGAATGTAAACGGTGGGTTCATACCTTCGGTTGCGGGCATGCCACTATACCGGTTGAGGAAATGTATCCGCGGATCGGAGGTTTTGTAGGCTTCCATCCGATGATCGAATTGCCTCTTACCTTTTTCACAAGGATAACCGGTGAAATGGGAGTACATCAGTTTATTTTTCTCGAGCGCGTGGAAGGATACGGAATTGAGATAATGAAAGGATATGATTTTGACAAACGTGATGTGATGTGGCTTTTCTCGCATTCAGGGGTGAATAATGTCAATATTGATATTGCTATTGAATCAAGGAAAAAAGGAATGAAGGTCATTGTTTTCGGTTCGGCGGCAGAGGCAAAAGGAAAGAAAACCAGGCACTCAAGCGGCAAAACGATCTTTGACCTGGCCGATGTTGTGGTTGATACCTGCGCCCCTCTGCAGGATGCTTCTGTCACCCTTAAGAATCATGTCGACAAAATCGGCCCTGTTTCGTCAATGGCATTCATCACATGCGTCTGGATGACGATCACAACTGTTGCCGAGATACTCGCCGACCGGGGTGTAAAACTATATATCCATCCATCGCACAATGTCCAGGTCGACGGGAAAGAGCGACAGCGGCTCGATGAAGCACTTGCAGAGTATAAGAGGAGGATTACCGGAGTGTAACCTTTGATCATTATTCCGATTTCAATTTCATGAATTCTTCATCTTGGGATTAGTATTTTTAAATTACTATTTATATAAAGCATGAAGAATTTCAAATCAAATATCACGTTACTCCTGGCATGTGCAATGACAGGATCATTTTCCCTTAATGCCCAGGAAGAAGCTCCATCAACCCATGCACTCTATGGAGGCTTAGGATTGGGCAATAACATGGTTTATATGGGTTCTTCGATTTCAGGCGATAAACCATATTATTACGGGAGCCTTACCTACGGATTTAAGGAACAACTTTATGTTTCAGCATCCTCGTTTCACCTGTCAGCCTTTGATCCTTTTCTTGCCTTCAATACTTTCGGACTCACCTACAGCAAGACTATCAATTCATGGTTTGATCTTTCAGCTGGCATATCAAGATACCAGGTCAACAGCGAGCTGACAGACACTCTTTTCAGCAGTTTCTTTTACGGCGACCTTACTCTCGGTTTCGACTGGAAGTTACTCTATACAAAGATCTCGACAGGCGGCGTTTTCTCCGAATCGTCAGGGCTCTATTTCCAGATGAGGAACTCAAGGTATTTCCAGACCCCTCAGTTCATTAAAGAGAAGGCTTATATCTCGTTCGATCCTTATGTCAATATGCTTTTCGGAACCCTTACTGAGACAACAACTGCAGATGGCACTACAGTCGGAGTTACTCAGCCATTCAGCCCTAAAAAAACATCAGGAAGAGGGTCAGGAACAAGTACGACAACACGGGAATTTTTCAGTCTTATGGAGGTTGACCTTGGCCTGCCGGTAGCTTTCAACATGGGGAGAGTGACTGTTGAAGCTGATCCCGGGTTTATTATACCTCTGTATTCAGATACTGATCCTCTGAATCCCAAAGGATTCTCCTTTCTTCTCAGCTGTTATGTAAAAATTTTCTGATTTTTCAGGAATTTCATAGATACTTCATAATCACTATCATATTTTTGAACTGTTATTTCGTTAAAACTTAAATGTTAATAAGATGAAAAGAAAAGTTTTATTTGCTGCCGCAGCACTTCTGATAAGTGCAGGCATCACTGCCCAGACCCAGACTCAGAACAGGAGTGGTGAACAGAACCAGACCAAAAATGAATCTGGTGTTCAGACGCAGACAAGAACCCAGGAGCAGAGTGGAACATTGACCCAGGAACAGACACAGTACAAGAACCAGGGTCAGGAAACCAAAGCTCAGAAGCAGGCTGAAAAGCAAGCCAAGAAGCAGACAAAAACCCAGTCAGGTACAATGACCCAGACAAAGGGAGGCGTTCAGTCTCAGGAAAAGGTTGCAACCCAGAATAAAGGTGCAAGCAGCCAGGTGAAAACTAAAAATGCCGCAAAGGTTTCAACAGGAACCCCTGGTGGCAAGAAGTAATTGTCTTGTAAGACAGCAAAACCCCGCACCCCATGGTAGCGGGGTTTTTGTTTTTATGCCGGTATTAAAAGTATTTCTTGAATTTTTCGCCGACCTTGAAATAAGTATATCGCCCCGCATCTTCTCCGGTCGCGTGAACTGCGTCTCCGTCTGTCTCATATGTACTGTGTTCCCCTGCAATCTGTGAGAAGTAAACGGCAAAGCTTTTTTCTTCTTCATCCTTCATCAGGACAAGGGCAAGGTTTTTATGAATATCTGATTTAAGTGAAGCATTGCATAACGGACAGAAAAATTCCACAAATTCTCCTTCCTTAATTTCAAAAGATGGATGCTTCACACTTGAATAATTACCAATCTGGGGATTAAGCAGCATCAGGGCACTCTGCTTCTCGCTGTTTTTTACCTTGAAGATTATATTGTCTCCTGCCCTCAGATGTCCTTTGCATTTCGGACATAAAAAATCATTCATTTTTACCTCCTTTTTAAATCATTAACTGCAAATAACAATATAAAGATAGGAAATTCACAAAATCCGGAATGAATCCGTCATGACTGATTCTTTAGATAATAAAAAATTGATTTTAGCCTCAACAAGGTGTAAATTTGTTCTAAAGTCTATAATCAACAAGAGGATAAATGAAATATGTACTGATGATCCTGGCGCTTACTAACTTCCTGAATATGACAGCACAGAATAAAAGGGCAAGAGACTACGGAATTATTATCGGCATCCTGAATCCGGGAAAGAACAACGCAATTACAGATGTACCCGGAGTTAAAGTTGGCCATGTTACTTTAATAAAAAGTGACTCTGTAAACACTGGAGTGACTGCAATATTACCTCATTCAGGAAATATTTTCCAGAACAAAGTGCCTGCTGCCATGTATATAGGCAACGGATTCGGTAAGCTTACAGGATATCCGCAGGTTGAGGAACTTGGCAATATTGAAACTCCGGTTATTCTTACAAATACTTTAAGCGTACCGGTTGCAGCTGATGCCCTGATTGACTATACGATTCAATTCCCGGAGAATAAAAATGTAAGGAGCGTCAATCCGGTTGTGGGCGAAACAAACGATGGCGGACTGAATGTTATAAGGGAAAAACTCATAACGAAAGAACATATACTGAAAGCAATCAACATCGCATCTTCAGGACCGGTGGAAGAAGGTAATGTTGGTGCAGGAACCGGAACATCCTGCCTCGGATTTAAAGGAGGTATTGGTACATCATCAAGAAAACTTCCTGAATCGAGGGGCGGCTATACCGTTGGAGTGCTGGTGCAGACAAACTTTGGCGGCATCCTGCAGATAAATGGTGTTCCTGTCGGTATTGAGCTTAATAAATACAGATTCAGGGAAATTAAGGATGAATACAGGGAAGACGGTTCATGCATGATCGTTATCATGACGGATGCTCCCCTAAATCCAAGGAACCTTAAGAGGCTGGCAGCCAGGTCAATGTTCGGTATCGCCAGAACGGGAGGCATTGCTTCAAACAGCAGCGGCGATTTTGCAATTGCTGTATCGACAGCTGAAGATCTCAGGATCCCCTATGCATCAGAATCAATGTTTGAGGAATACAGGGTACTCAGGAATGACAGACTTGACATCCTGTTCGAAGCAGTCATCGAAGCAACTGAAGAAGCAATAATCAATTCATTATTTGCAGCACAAACGGTGACAGGGAAAGGCAGCATAAAGGTTGAATCTCTGCCAATTGAAAAAACACTTGAGATCATGAAGAAATATAAAAGAATAGAATAATATGATAAAATTTGATAGGTTTTTATTTAATATTTTGTTCGGAATCGCGATTCCGTTTCTTTGCTTCATATTGTCATGGTGGACAACATTCATTTTCACGAGTGATCATAAAGTGATCATAATTGCTGCATTATCCGGATTGGCTGCCGGCATAATTATTACTTTACTTATAAAGCTGATATACAAGCCTGACATTTACGGATTATCCATTCCTGTGCTAATCCTGGTTTACCTGTTCTACAATGCAATTCTGTTTGCGATGTTCATGGGCATTCCTTTTTTTCACCTGGGACTGGGAGTTATAGCAGGATACTATTGGGCAAAGTATATAATCCACCATAAAGAAATAACTGACTACAGGAAAGAAACCAGGCGTATCTCGGTATTTGCCTCAGTAGTGGTAGGGGTCGTATGTTTATTTTCAGCATCCGTAGCGCTTCTGAGTAAATCAACTGCCAGCGAAATTGTAAGTATGTTCCGTCTGCCTTTTGAAATATCACAGACAATGCTGGTGATTTTTGTGGTAGCGGGAGGATTACTGTTGATTGTTATTCAGTACCTGCTTGTCAGAATCACAATGAAAACGACATTATCTGATTGATTTGAACATATTCAGGATCCATTCATACCATCTGTCCATTCCTTCCCCGGTTATTGCCGATAATGAAATAAATTCAAGATGATGATTTATCACCCGGGCATTTTTTATGAACTCCTCAGTGCGGAAATCAACATAGGGAAGGAGGTCTGTCTTGTTAATTATGCAGAGATGAGAAGATTCAAACATATTCGGATATTTCAGCGGTTTGTCTTCTCCTTCCGTTGTGCTGACCACCAGAACACGCTTGTTCTCACCCAGGTCGAACATGGCAGGACAAACAAGATTGCCGACATTCTCAATGAAAAGAATTGAATTTGATTCAATATCCAGGCTTTTCAGGGCTGATTCAACCATCATTGCATCAAGATGGCACCCTGAACCGGTATTTATCTGGATGGCAGGAACTCCGGCTTTCTCAATGCGGTCAGCATCAAGCCTGGTTTGCTGATCACCTTCAATGACATATAGCTTTTTTAATGGAGCGAGATGGGAGATAGTCTTTTCAAGAATTGTGGTTTTTCCGGATCCGGGAGAACTTACCATGTTCAGGCAGAGCACTTTTCTGCCTTCAAAGAACCTGCGGTTCATCCCGGCGGTTATGTTATTGCGCGAAAGTATATCGAGATTAAGATTGATGACTTTCTGATGTGAAAGATCATGCGAGTGCACACCAAGATTATCGTGATCATGCTCAATTTTATCAGGGAGATCGTGATTTCCGCATCCGCAAGTTTCGCACATGGTATTAAGTTTATTTAGTTCTCAGATTGATTATCATTCTTCATCTATGAGAAGCGATACTACCCTGAATTCATATCCTTCCTTTATTTCAGACGGGAAGGAGTTACATTCCGGACAAGTATCTATCCTCTGGTTCATCTCAAATTCCTTCTCACAGGCAGGACAGATCCCTTTGCCTTTCTTTCTTACAATATTAAGTCTGGTTTTTTCAAGCATTGTCCCGTCCGAAAGAATCTCAAGAGCCGATCTGAAAGCTTCAGTCTGGACTCCGCTGAAATCGCCCACCTCAATCGTAATTTCACTTACCTTAAGGGCTTTATTTTTCACAGCTTCAACTTCGGCAAGTTTTATTACTTCGCCCGCCAGTGAGAATTCATGCATGGCATAAAATTAAGCAAATTCACTTAATTCATTCCTTGTTCTTAGCCCTTTTACGTTCAATCTCATCAAGCAATATCTTCCTCAGGCGCATTGATTTTGGCGTGACCTCGATGTACTCATCTGAAGCGATATACTCCATTGCTTCTTCAAGCGAAAAACGCACCGGGGGAGCAAGAATGATCTTGTCGTCTGAGCCTGAAGCTCTCATGTTGGTGAGCTTTTTGTTTTTTGTAACGTTTACAGTGATATCATCCTGGCGGGTATTTTCACCTACCACCTGTCCCGTATATACTTCTTCACCGGGGAAGATAAAAAATCTGCCCCTGTCCTGCAGTTTATCAATGGCATAAGCTGCAGCTATACCCGGTTCCATGGCTATCAGTGAACCATTCCGTTTTACTGCCATATCGCCTTTCCAGGGTTCGTAGCGGTCGAAGCGGTGTGCCATGACAGCCTCACCTTCAGTCACTGTAAGTACCTGGTTGCGAAGACCGATGATACCGCGGGCAGGAATTTTGAAGTTCAGATTAGCCCGATCATTCTTTATCTCAATATTCAGAATTTCACCCTTTCGCTGTGTAACCTGCTCAATTACTTTGCCCGCGAAATTATCAGGCACCTGGACTGTAAGAGTCTCTACAGGCTCATGGTTTATGCCACCAATATTCCTGATCACAACTTTTGGCTGGCCAACCTGAAGCTCAAATCCTTCACGCCGCATGGTCTCAATGAGGATTGAAAGATGAAGAATACCACGTCCGAAGACCATAAAAGCATCTGAAGATCCTGTCTCCTCAACTCTCAGGGCGAGGTTCTTTTCAGTTTCCCTGAAAAGCCTGTCTCTCAGTTGTCGTGAAGTTACGATTGTCCCTTCACGTCCGAAGAAAGGAGAGTTGTTTGAGGCGATGAGCATGCTCATTGTAGGTTCATCCACCGGGATATATGAGAGGCCTTCGGGATTGACCTCATCTGCAATTGTATCTCCAATATCGAAATCCTCCAGCCCGAACACTGCACATATCTCACCTGCATGTACCGGTTTTTTGGTCTTCTCCTTGCCAAGTCCCTCAAAAAGATAAACCTCCTTTGCCGTATTTTTAGTAACTCTTCCATCGCGCTTGATGAGTGATACCTGGTTGCCGGGGACAAGAACTCCCCTGCTTATTTTACCTACTGCAATACGTCCCTGGTAAGACGAATAATCAAGCGATGAAATTCTCATCTGGAGAGTTCCCTCAGTCCTTTTTGCTGATGGAATATGTTCTATTATTGTATCCAGCAGAAAGCTCACATCGGTTGCCGGATGCTCCCAGTCAGGCCCCATCCAGCCCTGCTTTGATGAACCAAAGACAGTAGGGAAGTTTAACTGGTCCTCAGTTGCTTTAAGGCTGTACATCAGGTCAAAGACTTTCTCCTGCGTCTCTTCAGGCTTACAGTTGGGCTTGTCTACTTTGTTAACTACCACGATCGGTTTAAGACCCAGCTCAAGTGCTTTTTGCAGTACAAAACGGGTTTGCGGCATGGGCCCTTCAAATGCATCAACAATCAGCAACACTCCCTCGGCCATATTAAGAACCCTTTCAACCTCACCTCCGAAATCAGCGTGCCCCGGAGTGTCTATTATGTTTATCTTGACATTTTTGTAACAGACCGATACGTTTTTTGAAAGTATTGTAATGCCTCTTTCCCGCTCGAGATCGTTGCTGTCAAGAATAAGCTCGCCCATAACCTGGTTTTCACGGAAAAGCTTTACCTGGTATAATATACGGTCGACAAGTGTTGTTTTGCCGTGGTCAACGTGGGCTATGACCGCTATGTTTCTTATTTCCCGTGTTTCCTTCATCATGTGGGCTGCAAAAGTATAAAAAGAATTGTTCTTTAACCGGATTTTTTCTTTCTTTATAATTATTGATTGAGCATATGAAAGCAAAAACATTTTTATTAATCGGCATTACGGTACTTTTTCAGAATCTGTTACAGGCACAGCAGGAAGTAATACCTCTCTGGACGGGTGCAGCTCCCGGATCAGAAAACTGGACACAACAAGAAGTCCGGTACCTTAACGAACAGGGCCAGCAGATGGTCAGAAATGTTGTAGTTCCGGCACTTACAGTATATAAGCCGGATCCTGCTAAAGCTAATGGAACCGCGGTGATTGTTGCACCAGGAGGAGGATTCCTATTCTTATCCTGGCAGACCGAGGGTACGGAAGTTTCTGAATGGCTTGCTTCAAAAGGAGTAACGGTTTTTCTTCTGAAGTACAGGTTAACAAATTCCGGCTCAACACAGGAAGAGTTTCAGAAAGCCATGATAGCTTTGTTCAGCGCAATCAGTGCAGCGTCCAATCCTGAGAACTCCGGGAAGCCTGAAGGGGATATCAGCCGCAGCAATTCTATGTCGGAAATAACTTTATTGGGGCAGGAAGACGGTCGGCAAGCAATAAGAGTCGTTCGCAAAAGAGCTGCGGAATTTGGAATTGATCAGGCAAAAATCGGGATAATGGGTTTCTCCGCAGGAGGTATGGTTACACTTGGTACATTACTACAACACGATGCTGAAAGCCGTCCTGATTTTGCAGCTGCAATTTATACTCCGTGGGCTGACTATCCCGTCCCTGCCGACGCCCCGCCCTTATTTATACTTGTTGCAGGAGATGACAGGCTGGCAGCACCCGGCAGCATCCAGATGTATTCTGCATGGAAAGCAGCAGGAAAAAGCGCTGAACTCCATGTTTATTCAAAAGGAGGTCACGGTTTTGGCATGCAAAAAAAAGGATTACCTGTTGACAGCTGGATCGAAAGACTTGGCGACTGGATGAAATCGCAGGGATATTTAGGAAAATATTAAAAAAACGATGGAACCCACCCGGTGTCATGGACTCAAGGGCATGTATGAGCTGTATTTCTTTTGCAGATCCATAATTTAGCGCTAACTTAACATCACTTTCATAAAACCCGGTATTATGAAACGCATTATTCCCATCATTGCTTTCGTGCTGATCGGCACGGTCTCTTTTGCCCAGAAAGATAAAGATTCAGACAGCGGCAAACCCCTGGATACCAGGATCACTCCCGGAGCTTCAGGAGTTAAAAGAAGCATAGGATACAAGTTCAGCTCAGTAGCTGAGGACAAGGATCCGGGTGATGGAATATTCAGGTATAACAAAGAGAATGTAGCTTCTGTGACCTGGATTTATGTTGATAAAAACGACATTAAAGGGGAGGATCAGACAAACTGGTACAAGACCTGGGATGATACAACTGGAGCAACGGGCAGAGGACAGATTGTTCTTGTGGAATTAAAAGGAGATAATGTAAATGTTTTTGATGTAACTGATGTTTTCATAGATGGGAATGGGTACTGGAAGTTCCCGGTAAAGTACGTATCAGGCAAATTGCCCGCTAATGATTCAGTTTATTTCTATGTATTTAACAGGATAGCCCATGGAAGAGGACAAGGCAATGAAGAAGAGGTTGAAGAGGTTGAAGAAGTTGTTGTCGTTGCAGAAGCTCCGGTGGTAGGAGTAGCACCAGAGGTTCCTGCAGTTGAAAAGGTTGAAAAGGTTGAAGAAGTTGTTGTCGTTGCAGAGGCTCCGGTGGTAGAAGTAGCACCAGAG
>CAZGGZ010000025.1:19835-32243 GCA_964525415.1 uncultured Rikenellaceae bacterium
GGTTGAAGAAGTTGTTGTCGTTGCAGAGGCTCCGGTGGTAGAAGTAGCACCAGAGATTCCGGCAGTTGAAAAGGTTGAAGAGATTGTTGTCGTTGCAGAGGCTCCGGTGGTAGAAGTGGCACCAGAGGTTCCGGCAGTCGAAAAGGTTGAAGAAGTTGAAGAGGTTGAAGAGGTTGAAGAGGTTGAAGAGGTTGAAGAGGTTGAAGAGGTTGAAGAAGTTGAAGAAGTTGAAGAGGTTGAAGAAGTTGTTGTCGTTGCAGAGGCTCCGGTGGTAGAAGTAGCACCAGAGGTTCCGGCAGTTGAAAAGGTTGAAGTGGTTGTTGAAGCCCCGGTAGTAGAAGTAGCCCCTGTGGTTCCTGTAGCTGAGGTAGTTGAAGCAGTTGCTGTAGTCGCTGAAGTTCCTGTTGTTGAAGTAGCTCCCGAGGTTCCGGCAGTTGAAAAGGTTGAAGTGGTTGTTGAAGCCCCGGTAGTAGAAGTAGCCCCTGCGGTTCCTGTAGCTGAAGTAGTTGAAGCAGTTGCTGTAGTTGCAGAAGCTCCTGTTATCGAAGCAGCTCCCGAAGTTCCGGCTGTTGAAAAAGTTGAAGAAGTTGCAGTAGTAACGGAAGCTGCGGTCACAAAACCTGCAGAGAAAACTAAGGAGACGACAGTAGCTCAGGGTCCTCCGAGGATTACAGAAACCAAACCTGCTCAGGAAACAATAGAGAAGACAGTTCCCCGGGATACCCAGAAAGCTCCTGTGACTCAGCCTGCTCAGGGGACAAGGATAAATGAAACTCCTGTAACCCAGAATTACTACGGATCAACCGGTGTAAGCCACGGAAAATGTTATCGCGGTATAATTGAGATAGGTTATGCTTTACGTGTAAGTGAATACGGAATGAATAACTTCCGGTTCAACTTCATTAATGGATTCAATATTCGTCATACCTCTATCGGACTTGGAATAGGTGTCCGCAAATACTATGAGAAACCTTCCAGACATCCCGACTGGCATATTGTTTCAAGCGATGTTCAGATACCGGTTTTCCTTGATGTCAGAACACACTTTTCGGGCAAAAAGGTTACACCATACCTGGGAGTCGGAATCGGCAATTCAACAGGTTTTGATTCAGATACCACAAACAATAAGCCTGAAGGATTATATTTCCATGGTACAGGCGGTATCTGGTTCAATATTTCCGAAAGATTTGCGTTATTTGGCGGCTTTGCATATGAGCTGCAAAGACTCGAATTTGCGAATTTCTCCGATGAGGTCCCCTATAATAAATATACAAACTCAATAAGTCTTAATATTGGTATTGCTTTTTAGAAAAATCCGGATCACTTATTATATGGTGCAATTACTTTCTTGAGCAATAAAATTGATGCTTTGATACCTTCGTCTTCGCTTAGTTTAGTGCCTTCGTATTCGACATCGATATATCCTTTGTATCCGGAGTCTGCAATTATCTGCATCATCTTCACGTAATCAATCTGTGTTTCATTTCCGTTTTCATCGAAATCATGAGTCTTTCCGCTTACTCCTTTTGCAAAAGGCATCAGTTCGGTTACTCCCCTGTAACGGTCATACTCATAAAAATTCCCAAGATCAGGCAGAGTTCCGCAGTTTGGTTTGTTCACTGCCTTCATTATTTCAGCCAGCCACTTACCATACGAGGAGTTACCGCCATGGTTTTCCACGATAACATTGATTCCGTATCCTGCTGCATAATCAGATAACCTGCTTAATCCGTCTATTGCGGCAGCCTGCATCTGTCCCATGGTTCCCCTTCCTGCAGTGTTGACCCTGATTGAATGACAGCCAAGGAATTTAGCTGCTTTTACCCACTTATAATGATTCTCAACAGCTTTTGTCCTTGACTTGAGTGAAGTATCTGCAAGGTTTCCCTCGCCATCGACCATTATCAGCAGGCTTTTTACTCCGTACCTGGCGCATGAGTCTTTCAGGGCGGTAAGGTAATCCATATCTTCAGCTTTAGTTCTGAAAAATGTAGACACATATTCTACGGCATCAAGTCCATATACAGTTTTGGTGATCCTGGGAAAGTCGAGATTGGTGAAAGCCCCTTTTGACAGTGAGACATGTAAAGACCATTCAGCAAGAGAAATATTAAACTTCTGTTCCTGTCCGGATAAATTAATACAGATAAGTCCCGTGCACAGGATTGTGATAAAAAAAGATTTGATTTTCATATCATCTGATTTAAAAGGCAAAATTAATAATAAATTAGAGACGTAAAAAGCCGGTACGATTATGAAAAACAAATCTGGTTTATTGACAGTTGGACTTATTGTCCTGATAAGTCTTTTAATTTCAGGATTTTCCAGTAACAAACCTGTAAAAACACCTGAACGGGACCATTTATTCAATACCGGCTGGAAATTTATCCGCGAATCAGTTGCAGGAGCCGAAAAACCTGAATACGATGATTCAAAATGGAGATCAGTTGATTTACCTCACGACTGGAGTATCGAAGACCTTCCCAACCAGACCCCCGGTACTATTATAGGGCCTTTTGATAAAAGCAGCAAAGGAACCACTATGACAGGATTTACAATCGGAGGAACAGGCTGGTACCGGAAGAAATTTATAACTTCAAAAGAACAACAGGACAAGCTCGTAACAATTTATTTTGATGGAGTTTATATGAATTCAGATGTATGGCTGAACGGACATCATCTTGGGAATCATCCCTATGGTTATACTCCTTTTAGTTTTGATTTAACACCATGGCTGAAACCTGTCGGACAGGAAAATGTCCTGGCTGTCAGGGTCCGCAATGAAGGACGAAACGCACGATGGTACAGCGGTTCCGGTATATATCGCCACGTTTGGCTGATAACAACTGACCGGATCCATATTGATCAGTGGGGTGTGTACATTACGACACCGGAAGTATCAGAAAATGCTGCGACTGTTAAGGTGAAATCGGAAATTGACAATGAAGGAATCACCCAAAGCAATATCAATCTTGTAACTTCAATTATTTCTCCTGATGGCAAAGCTGTAAGCAAGACAAAAAAGAAACTGATAATCGAAGCAAATGCATCCCAAACAGATGAGCAAAGCATTACACTGGCAAAACCAGCTTTATGGTCCACTGAAACTCCAAAGCTGTATATAGTAGTCACGGAAATAAAACAAGGGAGAAATACTATTGATCGAATTGAGTCAACAATTGGTATCAGGAGTATTCATGTTGATGCGACAACCGGACTTACAATAAATGGCAAGAGTGTATTATTGAAAGGAGGGTGTGTTCATCATGATAACGGACCTTTGGGGGCTGCCAGTTTTGACAGGGCAGAGGAACGCAAAATTGAAATATTAAAAGCGAATGGTTTTAACGCAATACGCACAAGCCACAATCCGCCGTCCATACAATTCCTTGATGCCTGCGACCGTTTAGGCATGCTGGTAATTGATGAAGCCTTTGATGCATGGGAAAAACCAAAAATGCCCGATGATTATCACCTCTATTTTAAAGAATGGTGGAAGAAAGATCTGGAAGCTATGATACTTCGTGACCGTAACCATCCTTCGGTCATTATCTGGAGCATCGGCAATGAAGTTGCAGAACGTGCTGATACTACAGGCTTTAGAATCACCAGGCAACTGGCGGATGCTATACGTCATCTGGATCCGACACGTCCTGTCACAGAGGCATTTTGCCGTTACTGGGAACCTGTCAACATAGGGAAAAAGTGGAGTGACACTGCTCCGGGATTTGCAATGCTGGATATTGGAGGTTATAACTACATGATGAGCGAATATGAAAGCGACCATGAACAGTTTCCCGGCCGGGTTATGGCAGGTCTGGAATCCTATCCTGAAAAAGCTTTGGAAAACTGGGATATGGTTGAGAAACATCCATATATCATCGGTGACTTTGTATGGACTGCTTTTGATTATATGGGTGAAGCATCGCTTGGGAATTCAACATATAACAAATTGAAAAAGCCAATACGGACCATTGGCTGGCCATGGTACAACGCATGGTGCGGAGATATTGATATTATCGGGAACAAAAAGCCACAGTCTTATTACAGGGATGTTGTGTGGCACAGGAGTCCGATTGCAATGGCAGTGCATGAACCTTTTCCTGAAGGAATGCTGGATAATCCAAGCACATGGGGTTGGCCTAATGAATTACAGAGCTGGTCATGGCCCGGCGCAGAAGGCGACACATTAATGGTCCGTGTATTTTCACGGGCACCAATAATACGGTTAAAACTGAACGGGCAGGTTATTGGTGAACAAAAAATTGAAGAAGGAACTATTACGGCACTCTTTAATGTACCTTATCAGCCAGGCACTCTGGAAGCTTTTAATGTTGAGAATGGGAAAGAAACCAATGGGGTTGAATTAAAAACTACCGGTACTCCCGGAAGCATCCGATTAACGGCAGACCGGACCATTATTAATGCTGACAGAAATGATCTGTCATATATAATGGTTGAAATCGTGGACGAAAACGGACAGGTAGTTCCCACTGCAAATATCCCTGTACAATTTACGATCAGCGGAGCAGGCGAAATAGCAGCTGTGGGCAATGCAGACCCAACTGATGTATCAAGCTTTCAGAAACCCGAAAGAGAAACTTTCAGGGGAAAATGCCTTGTTATCATTCGGGCAGGAGATCAGCCTGGCACAATTATTTTGAAAGCTACTGCAGATGGCCTTTCAGGAGGACAGATAAATGTTCGTGTTAAATAAATATAGTCTACTTCACTTCCAGGGAGACAACTCCTGAATTCAGCCAGGGAGCAGAAAAAGTAACTATGACTTCTCCCGTTTCTCCTGTGGTCTGCAGATATGCCAGCATTCTTCCGTTATAAACCCGGTGTGAGTTATCACGATAATTTGTCATATCGGTATTGTTCGCACTCTCAAGACCTAATAGACGGGCAGAACCAGAAATTGTACAGGTAACCATATCATCTGCCAGCAGGACAGGAATCCCGTCCTGATCAACTACCTGGATGGTTATCTGAACAATATCCTTTTTCCCTGATAATTCAGTTTTATCAGGCGTGGCAATTATTGTATGCGGCCGGCCGGATGTCTGGATCGCATACCTGGCAACTTCTTTCCCTTCCTTCATCCCGGATACTTCCAGTTTACCTGGCTTCCAGGGTATATCCCAGTAAATGATTCCCGCATTATCATCATGGTTTTTTAGTGTTCCCACAGGCACACCGTTAAGGATCAGCTGAGATTGCGGGCAGTTTGTATAGCAAAACACTCGAATGGTATCTCCTTCGGAATAATTCCAGACCGGAAGAGCTGAATCTGACAATATACGGCGGTTTCTTTTAGTAAGCAGGTATGTTCCAATATAAGTCATGGGACTTTCCAGCCACATCGACATACGGTAATACCCTCTCGGTTTAATGAACCCTGCAAGATCAATCATACCTGAATTAAATCCCCGTGAAGGCCATGGTGTAGCTTCCCCAAGATAGTCGAATCCGGTCCAGATGAACTGCCCAAAAATATATTCATTGTCACGGACAGCTTTCCACAACGAATAGCCATGACCATTTTCACTTCCGTATATTATCCTTTCAGGGAATTTCTTATGGTCCTCAGCATATCGGTTTTCAGTATAGTTGTATCCTGCAACATCAAGGTATTTTGGATAATCAGTTTCATTGGTCATTACAACACCTGCAAGAGCACCTGTCACTGGACGCGAATTATCAATAGAACGTACTACTCCCGAAAGCCTCTTCCCGATAGGTCCGAGACGTTCAGCATTCGGTTTTTTCGGATCATAGCCTCCGTAGACTGGCTGATTGAATTCACTTCCATTAAGTATCGGATGTGAATAGGGATCATTCGGATAATCGACTTCGTTTCCGATGCTCCACATTACCACCGAAGGATGATTTCTGTCGCGAAGCACCATAGATGCAAGATCTTTGTCGCTCCATTCCTCAAAAAAATCAAAAGTACCCTGGAAACCAGGTTCTCCCACATTCCATCCCGAGAGCCATTTCTTTTTTGGAAATTCAAATTCATCAAATCCTTCGTCTATAACCAGGAATCCTAATTCATCACACAGGTCATACAGATCAGGTGCCTGTAAATTGTGACTCATGCGGATAGCGTTGCAACCTAATGATTTCAACGTTTTCAAGCGGCGTTCCCACACCTGGCGTTGGACTGCTGAACCCAGCACACCTGCATCATGGTGAATACATACTCCCTTCATCTTCATCCATTTTCCGTTCAGCGCAAATCCTTTATCCGGATCAAACTGCAGTGTCCGTATACCTGTCTTACAGACTGATTCATCAACTGTTTTTCCTTTGACTGACAAAACTGTTTTCAGCTTATACATATATGGATCATCCACATTCCATAAGTGCGGATTCTTTATGGTCAGATCGGACGTAAACCTGGTTGTGGAGCCAGCCTGCAATTTCTTTTTTTGAGATTTCTGAGCCACTATTTTCCCCGACATATCCATCCATTGCATTACAACTTGTGCTTCAGCTTCAGCTCCGGTTTCATTTTTTACATCAGCATCTGCATGGACGACTGCTGACTGATCTGTTGCCTGCACAGTTCTATAGGTTACTCCCCACATGTCGAAGTGCAGCGGATCGGCTGTCACCAGCCAGACATTTCTGTAAATGCCGGAACCTGTATACCAGCGTGAGTCGGCGGATTGGCTGTGATCAACGCGGACTGCAAGAATATTGGTATTTCCGTATTTCAGCCAGGGTGTGAGGTCATAAGCAAATGAAACATATCCGTTAGGCCGATGCCCCAGTAAATGCCCGTTAATGTATACAGAACTGCGGTTATATACGCCTTCAAAATATATAAATACTTTCCTGCCATTATAGTCTGCAGGTATATTCAGTTCTTTACGGTACCACGCGATACCGCCGGGCAAATATCCTGTACAGCTGGCAAGCGAAGGACTTAGCCATCCTTCAATGCTCCAGTCATGAGGCAGATCCAGTCTTCTCCAGGATTTATCGTCAAATTCAGGTTTAAAGGTATCTGCTTCGTCTTTCAGCTGAAACTTCCAGCCGTCATTTATCAGTTCAGCTTTTCCAAAAGAGATCTGAGCATTTAAGGCAAGCGATACAAAGAGCAGGAAGCTCGAAAAAAACAATATCAGGCAACGATATGATTTCATAAATATGGATTATTTAAATCTTGATAACGCTTCAGGATACGAATTTATGAAAGAGAATTGAAATAGGTACTTTAATTTGATTATCAGGAGAAATCTTCTTCCCTGAATTCCGGAGTTTTTCATAATTATATGTTAATTTTGTATATTCTTCATATGTTTAGTATCAATCAGTAAAATCTAATAAAATGAAAAGCGCAGGGTCTTTTATAGCAGGATTATTGACAGGAGCCGTGATAGGCGGAGCGGTTGCTTTGCTCTATGCACCCAAAAGCGGTAAAGAAACCCGTGAACAGATAAAGCAAAAACTGGAAGATCTTGAAAAGGAGTTTGAGACTCTGAAAGGCAATGCATCGCAGAAGGCTGACCATATAAGAAAGAATATGGCAGAAAGACTGGCTGAGCTTAAAAAGGAGATAGATAATCTGTCAAAAGCCGTATAATCAATCTGCCAGCGACATGCCAGAAGATATAAAAAGTATCAAAAAGGAAATTCAGGAGTATCTGGAAGTCAAGTTTGATCTTATCAGGCTGCAAACAGCGGAGAAGTTATCACGTGCAATCAGCAGCATAATAAACATTGTCATTTATGCTGTCCTGTCGTGTATTATTCTCCTTTTTCTGTCTTTTGCAGCAGGCTATTTCTTTGCATCCCTGATGAATTCAAATGAACTCGGATTCTTATGTGTGGCAGGTTTCTACACACTTATTCTGATCATCATCCTGATCTTCAAAAAACAGATTATTGAAAGGCCAGTAATAAAAGGTATGGTAAAGCTATTTTTCCCAAAGACCGGTGAAGATGAAAAGCAACTCTAAGAGTAAATATTCTGGAATCTCATCTTTTGAAGATTTCCGGATTGAAAAGGAGCAGCTTAATTTCAGAAATGAATTGATTGAAGCGAAGCTGAAGCTTACTTATCTGAAGGTCACTGAGAAGTTCTCTGTATCAAACCTTTTCGGTTCACTTGCCAGGGAATTTGTTTTACCTAAAGTCTCCGATTTTCTTGGTGATGTTATAAAGAAAGTCGGGAAAGATACTCATTCAGAGGTTGATAGCAGCCAGTCCGAGCCCGAAAACAGCCAGCAAGAATAAAGATTTACCTGATCCCTGATTTTCATCCATAAAATAAGAATCCCCTCAACATCTTCATGTTGGAGTTGCAAAATAAAATATTATGTTTAAAGGAATTAAAATTTCATTTGCACTCATTGTGGTGTTTAATCTAACGTTGGCATTGTGCGGACTATGAGCCGGAAGAATTTATCCGATGGATCGAAAAGGTTACTGGTTTCCAGCCTTTGCCATCCATGGGCAATCTTCTTTGACCTCGCAGTTCCTGCAGCCAACCAGCTTTGAGATAACCGGAATTACAACAAATCCGATGACTACGAATGAAATTGTCAGAAAAAGAATCGCTTTTGAATAAGAGGTTATAATCAGGTAAACAGCAACAGTCAGCGGAACAAACCAGTTGGGGAACTGAATGCCTATGTTCCTCCTGAATACTATTCTGAATGATTTATCTTCTTTTCTTTTAAACAATTCAGAGGAAATAATCCCATATCCGCAAGGACAGGCATAAGTGCCGTAATGATGACAATACGGGCATATTTTTGCCCAGAACCAGATTATACTTACAAGCGCATATACTCCGAATGCAATCGCTCCAATCAGGGAAACCCGATTAATAATCAGGAATCCGAGTACGAGCAGGAGCAGAGTGGGGATATTATCCAGCAATACCAGCCAGAGAGGAATTCGTCTCGAATGACAGGGAGCAGTATTGTTCCCGGTATTTGTGTTCATTTTACAACTTTAACGCACTTCAGCTGACTCTGATCCCTTATAAGAAGCTTACCGTCCAAAAGTGCAATCGCTGCCCAGTTTTGACCCATAGTAAGGATCTCAGCAGAAGCCAGAGGCTTGAATCCGGAAGGATCGGGCTGTATGAGATACAAAGTCTTGTTACCATCAGTTGCGAGGATCAACCCTTCAGCCAGTATCATGCTTCCTTTATCGAAACCAGGTGCACGCATTGTTTTCCATAATACTTTGCCATCCATGCTCATGCAGCACAGCCCATCGCGTCTGCTGTTGGTAGAGAACTGGGCATAGAAATAACCGTTATGCAATACAGGCGGTTTGGTATGATCCCCAAAATCGTTATGATAGAAAATTTCCCTGACACTATATTTACCGTCATTCGTTTTCAATACCTGGATCATAATTATACCATTATCATAGCCCCCGGCGACGATAATTCTTCCCTCGCCGGCATCAAGAGCCGGAGCTATCTGAATCACATTCTGCCAGTTATTGTATTCCCAGAGAATTTCCCCTGTTTGTGGTTTCAGCCCGATTATCCTGCCCGGGGTTCTCTCAGCTCCCCTGTGTACAAAGGTATTCGTTGATGAAAAAACCATTACGATATGATCCTCTCCTGCAATCTTTGCGACAGACGGGCTGGCATAAGTTTCATTTCCGATAGCTTCGGTCTTCCATATGATGTCTCCAGTCAGTTTGTTATAGGCAACCAGTCCTGCGTTGGGATCCTTGGAGTAAGACACGATAAGTAAATTACCGTAGATAAGCGGACATTGACTTATTGCCCATGTGGGCAATTTCATTCCACCAAAATCTTTCATTATGTTCTTTTTCCATACCGGTTTATGTGTGTTGATATCAATGCAGTACAGGTCTCCGTACGGACCGCTGGAATAAACGCGATTACCGTCCAATGCGGGTACGCTTCTTGAACCCGGGTACTGAACAGAGCCTGGTGCATCATAACTGTAGCTCCATAATTCCTTCCCATTGTTAAAATCAAAACACCGCATGATGTCGCCTGTCTTATCGTCCCTGTCAAGCAGGTATACCTTACCATCTCTGATGACAGGTCCGCCGTAACCGGGTCCAACGTTGGCTGTCCACAGTACTTCAGGTCCGTTCTGCGGCCAGGAACGTAAAAGGCCTTTCTGGTCTGATGTGCTGTTACGGTTCGGTCCCAGGAACTGCGGCCAGCCCTGGGCACTGACATTTAAAATGCTGATTGCTAAAAAAAATGCCAGGATATAAGACTTACTTTGTTTCATTTTCATTATTCTGATTTTTTTGTGCAAAACTACTATTCAATGATTATAAAATTGTTAAACCTGACAAATATTACCATATAAAGGTCGATGAACTGTTTTATATTACTTTAAAAGGAAAAAACAGGGGATTATCACGAAGGTTTTTCGCTCACCATCCATGCCTTGAACTCAGCAGCCTTGTTCTTGCTGACATATATTCGTTCAGGTGTTTCTATATCAAGAGCTACAAGCAAACGGCTGTCGAACCAGATCGTAATACTCAGTACGCTTCTCCGGGAAATAATATATTGCTTGTTGGCCCGTATGAAATCAGCCGGATTAAGGTTGGTTTCAATCTGATCAAGCGACCTTGACCAGGGCAATGATTTTCCGTTCTTCAGGAATACCCTTGTGCTTCTTTCGGTTGTATAAAAACATGAAATTTCGTTAAGGTCAACCGGCTGCAGTTTGTCCCTGACCGGAATTAATATCTTATCCTTGTACTTCGGGAATGAGGTAACCTGCGTCATCTGGGCCAGATATTTCAGAACATCATGGCGAGTCAGTTTCCTGAATTTTTCCAGGGCTCGTTTCAGATCTTCCTCCTTTATCGGTTTCAGAAGATAATCAATGCTGTTGACCTTGAACGCCTCAATGGCGTATTCATCATAAGCGGTAATGAATATAATCGGAGTCTCAACCTTAAGAGTATCGAATATGGAAAAAGCTGAACCGTCAGAAAGATGGATGTCCATTAAGATAAGGTCAGGCAATTGGTTGGCTTTCAGCCAGCGGAGGGTTTGCCTGACACTTTCAGTATACCCGGCGATCTGGATTTCGGGTTCAATCTTCGCCAGTATATCCACCAGGTTTTCGTAAGCCGCTGTTTCGTCTTCAACTATCAGTATTCTCATCCTTTTCTTTTTTCAGTGGAAGATAAACCGTGAATCTATTTCCGTCGTTCAGGATCCTGATCTGCCGGTTCATCAATAACAGAAACCGGTTTTCAAGATTTTTAAGTCCTGTACCATTCGAATCGGGTGGAGACAGTTTCGGGAAAACAGGATTTGAAACTGACAGTTCCCCCTGTGGATTCAGACAGATGTTCACCTCCATATGATGTTCACTGTCAATTGTATTATGTACAACCACGTTTTCAATCAACGGAAGGAGCGACAGAACAGGTAATTTCAGGTCTCTCATCTCATCCTTAACATTTATATTGAATACCAGCTTATTTGCAAACCGGATTTCCATCATATACAGGAAAGATTTTACAAATTCCAGTTCTTCACCGAGCGTTACCAGTCCTTTCTTGTCGCTCTGAAGGATATAGCGGAATACATCAGAAAGTTTATTGACATATTCCAGGGCATTTTCTTCGTTTTTTTTGCGGATCACCGAAGTGAGGCCATTCAGGGAATTGAAGAAAAAGTGGGGATTTATCTGATTGGAGAGGGCATCATACCGGCTTTGGAGATTTTCGAGTTTCAGCTGTTCAATTTCCTGCTCTCTCTGCCTCTTTTCAGAATAGAGATAAATTACGTGGCCAAAAAGGGTACAGTATATAAACATGATCAGGAACTGGAAAAGCATTATACTCGACAGCCATTCATGCTTGGGACTCAAAGTAACGGAGAAGAGTACATAAATCAGATAGGCAAAGAAAGTTATGATAAACGACCGCCCCCACCTTCTGGTGACAGAATTAGTCTTTAGTTTCAGAATATTGTATCTCAGTAACAGGTAGATAAATGCAGAAAAGTAGAGATATCTGAAGATGAAGTACAGCAGATGAACAGTATGCTTTGATTCACCCAGATATTCCCTTTCCATCGTGAAAATGGTAATATTGGGATAGATGAAAAATACAGCACTGACAAGACTTACCGCCAATAGTTTGTAGGTGGAAAACTTATCAAGAAAATCAAATCTTTCATTGTCCTTCAGAAACTTGATCCTTCTCATTTAAAAGACGGGTTGTTTTGTGAATATATAATTAAATCAGTTTTACTGTAAAGATCATAAAATATTTGCAGGCAGGTATCTGACCATCATTAAGATTGAGTTTAACAACCAGCAAATAGAACAAATCAGCCTTTAATGAGTTGTTAATAAGGTGCTAAAATGAAAAAGGCGGGGGTAATCACGAACTTTCAGACCCTGCTGCCCGAGCAGA
>CAZGGZ010000025.1:32343-40101 GCA_964525415.1 uncultured Rikenellaceae bacterium
CTGCGGATTAAACCTCATGTAAAACTGATCTGAGAGTCTGATATTTGAGAAGCTTCCTCTTACAGAAATCATGGTATTGTTTTTGGTAAGCTCCTCTTCTATGCCATATGAATAAAGCAGATACATGCCGATACTTATATCTTTATTCAGGAAATAACCGGGAGCCAGCTCCCCGGCCAGGTAGCGGCGAACCACCATATGTTCTTCCGTAGCCTCATCAATCAGAAACGAATAGGTTTTAAAAGAGAGCGCCGGATGTGCACCCAGATTAATACGGAACTTTTCGGTTTGCAGCAGTTTATACCTCCACCAGAAAAGGAAAGACCAGGGCTTTCCTTCAAGGGCAAACCTTAATGACGGCTCAAAGCTGAGCTTCCTTTTTCCCATTGACAGATCAATAATAGCCGCGGGTTTACCCAGTGATAAGTTTGGTACCATGGAAATCCCTTTACTGGTAACCGTGACAGCTCCACCAAAATGGCTGACAACCTTTGTACTGTCTGCATTTTGCGAAAATACCAGATGAGAAAGACTGATATTGACAAGAATCAGTAATGATCTTTTGATAAGATTATTTAACATCAGCTTGCAGATTATATGTTTTCAATCTGCAAAGTAATTTGATTTAGTGATTTAATTATGACAAATTTCTAAATCATATGCACAAATGTAGTCAGTAAGCCAGGTTTAAGACATAGAATAATTCCAGCAGATTATTTTAACTTTAAACAATATTATGACATATTAAAAAACCATAAAATATGAAGAAGCTGACATTAATGGGAATTATCCTGGCACTCTGCCTGGTATTGACTGAAAACTCAGGATGCAAGAAGTCTGATGCAAAGGAATTGCCAAGAACAGTATCTTTTGACGAGGGATGGCGATTTCTGAAAGATAATCCTTCAGGTGCCGAGAATCCTGCTTTCGATGATGCTAACTGGAGAATCGTTGATCTGCCCCACGACTGGAGTATCGAAGACCTGCCAGGACAAGGAAGTGACAGTATCATAGGTCCCTTTTCAAAATCTGCCATCCATAAAATGGCTACAGGTTATTCCGTCGGAGGCACTGCGTGGTACAGGAAGAGCTTCACTATCGATAAGAAGGATCAGGATAAGATTGCCTGCCTGCAGTTCGATGGTGTATACATGAATTCTGATGTTTGGATTAACGGAAAACACATAGGCAATCATCCTTACGGTTATACTTCCTTTTATTACGATATTACAGGATATCTGAATCCGGCAGGAGAGACCAATACTGTGGCCGTGCAGGTTAAAAATGAAGGCAGAAATACACGGTGGTATTCGGGTTCAGGCATATACAGACATACCTGGATTACTCTTGTGGATCCTATCCATATCAGTGTATGGGGTGTTTATGTCACAACACCAGAAGTTTCAGAGAAAAATGCAAAAATTGAAATTGTAACAAATGTTACAAATTCAAGAACAGAGGATTCACCGGTTACTCTCATGGTTAAGTTGATTGATCCGTCAGGTGCGACTGCAGGAACTCTAAGCACTGAATCGTTGGTGCCTGCAGGAAAATCAGTTGAGATAATACAGAGCATCCCGATAGAGAATCCTGCACTCTGGTCAGTAGAGAATCCGAATCTGTACCAGGCCCAGGTGAATGTACTTGTCAATAAAAAGAAAACAGATAATGTTAAGACTACTTTTGGTATCCGCAGTATTCACTTTGATGCACAGACCGGATTTACCCTGAATGGCAAAAATGTTGAGCTGAAAGGCGGATGTTTTCATCACGATAATGGTCCGCTGGGTTCTGCAACCATTGACCGGGCTGAAGAACGTAAGATAGAAATACTGAAGAAAGCCGGGTTCAATGCCATCAGGTGCAGTCACAATCCGCCCTCACCCTATCTGCTCGATGTATGCGACCGGCTTGGAATGCTGGTGATTGATGAGTTCGTGGATATGTGGGAAAGGCCAAAGGTATCTCCTGATGATTATTCTAAATATATCAAGACTCACTGGAAAAACGATCTTGCTTCCATCCTGCTTCGTGACCGCAATCATCCGTCAGTGATAATGTGGAGCATCGGGAATGAAATTATGGAAGCTCCGGATACGTCAGGACTGAGAATTGCCGGTCAGCTTGCAGCCGAAGTACGCAGACTCGATCCCACACGGGCGGTTACGGAAGCCATGGTCGATTTTGGATCTTTTGCAGGGGATAATACAGGATGGGATAAACAGACACCACATATGAACCTGCTGGATGTTGTCGGATACAACTACGGTTTTAACAAATATAAGGAAGATCACAAAAAGTATCCCGGAAGGATCATATTTGCTTCTGAATCCATGCCCCCGCTTTCTTTCCAAAACTGGCAAGCCAATGAAGAGCTGCCCTATGTGATCGGCAACTTCACCTGGACAGCCATGGATTACCTGGGAGAAGCCGGAGTAGGATTTCCACGACTGATTGATATTCCAACCGGAAAGCCCGGCCAAGGTTCAAATCCCATGGCTTTCATCGGACAGTTCTTCAGCCCTGATTCGTGGCCGATATTCAATAATTTCCAGGGAGATATTGACCTGATCGGTAATCCCAAAACACCTTACTATTATCAGCATGTAGTTTGGAGGGACAGCAAAGTTGAAATGCTTATACACCGGCCTGTTCCTGAAGGCAAGATGGAAATAGTAAGCCTGTGGGGCTTCCCCGACGAGCTGAAGAGCTGGAACTGGGAAGGCCGTGATGGTGAAAAGATGCAGGTTCATGTGTATACCAGAAGTCCGCTTGTAAAAATTGAACTGAACGGCAAAGTAATCGGCGAACAAACTATCGATGAGACAAAATCAATTACGGCCACATTTGAGGTTCCTTATGAAGCCGGAACTCTTACAGCCCGTTGTTTCAACAATGGAGTGGAAACAGCTTCGGAGACAATAAGAACAGTGGGCAAGCCGGCAGCAATTAAGTTAAATGCCGATAGGACCACAATCAAAGCTAACAGGAATGACCTGTCCTATGTAATGGCAGAGATACTTGATTCTGAAGGCAATGTAGTACCCTATGCTGATGATATAGTGGTGAATTTTGAGATCAGCGGCAATGGTGAAATTGCCGGGGTAGGCAGCGGCAGTCCCACGGATATGTCGAGTTTTCAGCAACCCCGCAAAAAGACGTGGCAGGGGAGATGCCTTGTCATTGTGAGGCCGAAAGGAGAAGCAGGTAAGATTTTACTGACAGCCAGGGCAGAAGGATTAAAAGAGGCAGTTGCGGAGATTGTTACCCAAAACTAATGTTATAACCTGATACGTGTAGAATAAGTGTGAGTGTGAGAGTGAGAGTGAGAAAAAAGAGCGATCGTGCTCGCTCCCGCTCTGTTTTAGAACCCCGAACCTGCCTGCCGGCAGGCAGGCGAACGAAAGTTGCAACCGGATTAGTGATATATTGCATTAAAATAAGGATACAAGAATTAAAGTACAGCTATTAATTAAACTAATTTGCGGGTATCAGGTCCTTTGTTTTAGTTTTTGCAGGAGTAAAAATTCCGATTACACCTTTTAACCCTACACTCATTACAATATTATAGAAGAATGCAAGAAACCCGATTAACAAGAGTGTTCCGCAAATTGCAGCCAGGATCATCATAAGATTGAATTCCCCGTTTATGTAAAGAGAACGCCTTAACATTCCTTTCAATCCTGCCATTCCCATAAATGCCCCCATTCCTATACCGCCAAGGAGGTGGCACCAGAAATGAACATTGACAAGTTTCTGGCTGTGCACTTTTGCTCCGTTTGTAAGAATTGGGAAGAGAAGATAAATTGCTGAATATAGCGTCATTGTCAATCCTACAAGTATAGCCACATGTACATGAGGTCCAACTACCCACTGGGTATTGTGAAGTATCCTGTTCAAGCCAACGTCAGCCTGCATGATACCTGCCGGTACTGCAAGTGCAAATCCAAGCAAACCTCCCAGCAGGAACTTCAACGGATTTGTCATCTTTAACGGTCTTGCGCTCCAGAGTGTCGCAAGCGTAATAAAGAATGCAAGTCCCTGTGTGATCAGTTCAAAGGCAGTAACCATCTCGCCGGATAATACTTTAAGAAATGCCGGCTGTGCCTGATCGGAGAGAAGATGATGCGACCATACTGTCCATGAAACTACAAGTTCAACAAGCAATGCAGCCCGTGCAATGTTCTGCATGAAGAGCGGTTTCCCGCTGATCATCATTGCAAGAAGATACCATGTACCTGCAACAAAAATAAGTACGAGTCCGTCGGCAATCAGATCGAGCCCCCACCAGAACCAGTTCTTGTATAAAAGGGCATCAATGGCTGTCTCTTTGAGATCAAAGCCTAAAATGGCAGCAACCATAAATACAAGTATCAGGACTCCCGTAAATAGTATTACTGCTGTATTCAGAGCTATGTCTACACTACCCCTGGCAACTGCAGCTACGGGAAGCGATACAAGATGTTCTTTCTTGTTTTTTGTAAAGAGGTTTCTGAATCCTGTTATGCCAAGTGCAGATGCAAGCAGCGCTTTTGAAGGCTGCTTTTCCCATCCATCGGGTGTGTATGTTATTGTTTTAAAAATGTTTATTACAAAAAATGCGCTACCCAACATTACCAGAGCTATCCCGACAATAAAGAACGTTCCACCCCATACACTGAACTGTGTGAAATCAGCAGGCAGAGGCCAGTAAAGAGTGTACAGCGGGGCATAATGGCTTACGAAACCTGCGAACCAGAAAATAAAGGTTCCAACGGCAACCAGAATGAAAGTCCAGTTTCCAAGTTTAATACTCCACAATGGTTTTTTCATTAAGAATGGAACAAGGAAAAGAAATGCTCCGAAAACAATAGAGTATGTTGAGCCGAAGATCCCCACCAGCGGATGCGCTGTAAGAATGGCAAAGAACTGTGGTTCAGTAATAAAAGGAAGCGGTTTAACTTCATACAGCCTCATTAACATTCCTTCTATAACAACGAACCCAAAATAGATAAGACCAACTACAACAAACCGGAGTGTCAGTTTTTGCATGGGAGTAAGAGTATCGGACTTGAAAAGTCCTTCCTCACCATCTATAAAAGTCTTGATAAAACTCATAAATTTTGAATTTAAAGATTTGTAAATAATCAATATTAGTTTGTCGTATTTGCGGGGATTACCTGAACGGCATCTTTCAAAATCATATAGACTCCTTTGGGTCCCGAATACTCTGTTGAGCGTATTGTATAAACCCCTTCACGGTCGAAGTGCCATAAGAGATCATTTCTGTGACCGGGAACTACCTGCATCTGGAACATCATACTGTTATCGTTTCTGAAAAGGCCAAAGCCATAGGTAAGGTCTTCCGACTGAACATCGAAAAGTACTTTGTCATTAACATTGATTACCAGTTTTTCTGATGGCATAATGAACTGATGATCCTTAACCTTTATAACAAATGTTTTGTCGGGTTTGTAATCCGACCTGTTAAGATCCATCTCTGCCCATGGGATTGTGTTGAAGGTTATGAGATGAAGCGATACGCCAAGCACTGTGAGAAACCCGACAAACGTGTAAAATATTGCCGGCTTAACCGCCAGTCCTTTCCCTTTGCCCGTTACTTTAATTGCGAACCAGGCAACCAACAGAATGATGACTATACAATAGAATGTATACGCAATGGTCTGTCCTGTTAAAACAACTTTTGAGTCAACCATATAACCTGCTTTTTAGTTAAATAAATAATTTACAGATAATTAATATGAGGATGTGTTATAATAGCAATGATCAAATTTTTTTATTGTTTCTTAATAAGGTTAGCCAGCGATGTTTGCTTCATGATATTAAGAATGTTGTTTCTTGATTCTTCCCATAAATTGTGGATTGCGCACCTGTTATCGAAAGGACATTCCTGAAATCCAAGTATACATTTGTTAAAACCTTCAAGTCCCTCCATTGCCTCAATAACATCGGCAATATAAATTGTATCTGTATCCCTGGTTAATTCAAAACCACCTCTTCTGCCTCTTGAGCTATTGATAAAGCCTGTTCTTGACAGTTTTGTGAGAATCTGCCTTAGATATTGATAAGGTATACCCAATTGTGAATGAAGGAAATCAGCTGACATATTCTCATAGCTATGGTTAGCCATATAGGTCAAAACATTAAGTGAGTAGGATGTCGTTTTGCTGAAGTTCATAAAATGATACCTCCTTATAGCAATTTATGTAAAAATATAATGAATTTTCTATTTAGCAAGCATGTTGTTAATTATTTCACACTCGCTCTCACTCTTTTTTGGTACCCCGAACCTGCCTTCCTGCTGGCAGGCGGATAAAAGTTACAACCAGTTAAATGAGATTTTGATTTTATGACTGCACGACAGCAAGACAAGAAGAGTGAGAGTGAGAGTGAGTATTGAGACAAGGAGTGTACCGACATAGTTCTGCAGAGGGGAAAAACTGATACTCAGTATTCCATGTTATTATAATATAGATACTGAAGTTGCCAAATTTAGCTAAATATAGTAATTATGATGTTTGAATTTATTATATTTGTAAATATAACTTAAGGAATTTAACCATGGAATGGATACCACGATCAATTGAGAGCCGGTTTGCATCTATTGTGCAGAAAGGTAAAGTTCTGGTGCTTTATGGGGCACGGCGAGTCGGAAAAACATCAGTGGCGGACAAGTTCTTAAAAAGCCTGGACCGGAAAATCTTTGCCGGCACTGGTGATGATATTGATTTGCGAAGTATTTTATCATCAGAAAATAAAACAATTATTTCAACATCATTTAAGGGTTATGAAGTGGTGTTTATTGATGAGGCACAACGAATCCCGAACATCGGATGGGGATTGAAGCTATTGGTGGACTCAAATCCTGAAATTTCAGTCATAGCAAGTGGTTCATCATCATTCGAATTGTTAAATAAAGTCGGAGAACCATTAACAGGCAGACAAATATTATATACTCTGTATCCTGTTTCGATGATGGAACTAGCAGATTTCAAGGGGCGGCTTCATGTAAAACAGAATCTTGCAGACTATCTCATTTATGGCACATACCCTGAAACAATAAATGCCACTAATTACGATAACAAGAGGGAATCTCTGATCACATTGAGAAATTCATATCTCTTCAAAGATATCCTGGAAGTGGAGAGCATAAGGAATTCTGACAAAATGTTCGAATTATTGAAACTTATTGCTTTCCAGATTGGGAATGAAGTATCGCTCAATGAACTTTCTGGTTCACTTGGAATTGCCAAACAGACAGTAGAAAGGTATCTGTCATTGCTTGAAAAGTCATTCATTATTTTTAAAGTTGGGGGGTATTCTTCTAACTTGCGAAAAGAAATTACCAGGACCTCAAGATACTATTTTTGGGACAACGGGGTCAGAAATGCACTGATTAACAACTTCAATGACCCTTCGACCAGAATGGATGTCGGGATGTTATGGGAGAATCTATGTTTTGTTGAGCGGGTAAAAAAACAAGCTTACAAAAAACTGTACTCCAATAATTACTTTTGGAGAACTTACGACAGGCAGGAGGTTGATATGATTGAAGACCGGGATGGAAAACTCTTTGGATTCGAGTTTAAATGGAATCCCAGAAAAAAAATTAAGCCGCCAAAAGCATTTATTGAAAGCTATAATAATGCCCGATTTGAATGCATAACACCAGATAATTTTCTGGAATTTGTTCTCTGACAATCGCCGGCTTCATCTTTACCGAAAAACTCGCTTTATAGCCCAGGACTCAGGGCACAG
>CAZGGZ010000026.1:0-22437 GCA_964525415.1 uncultured Rikenellaceae bacterium
CAGGCAGAGTATTAGTAAAGATGTGTATAAAGGGTAGTGCTTTAGCAGAGAGGGGCGGGGGGGTGAGTACATATGATCCAAAACAGAGGATTGCTCGCTCCGCTCGCGATCCTCATTGGGTGAGCTAAACAAGTCAAAAGCCTTGCAGCGCTGACGCGCTGCTACGGGCTTTTTTATTTTTGTCCCTTCCAAAAGCAAGCTTTTGTCAGGCCATAAATAAAAAAACCCCGGTGCATTCGCACCGAGGCTTTTGACTTGTAGCGGAGGGAGGATTCGAACCTCCGACCTTTGGGTTATGAGCCCAACGAGCTACCACTGCTCCACCCCGCAATGTGGGTGCAAATTTAATACTAACAGGCCAATTAACAAAACAATTAAACTTTTTTTATTGTTTTAATACTATTTTTGCAGGGTTAAATGTTGAAGACCATGCCCAGAGTATTTAGAGCAACGGAAATAGAAAAGGAAGAGAAAGAGATCAAACGTGATTATCTCGACCGTCATATGCCTCATGTAATTTGCCCCGACCAGGTAAAACGAAGTGAAAAATTTGCAGTGAAAGTCAGAATGGGAGAAGAATACCCGCACCCCGATGAACATGATCATTTCATAAGTGTCATTCAACTCTGGAACAGGGAGACATTGCTTGCAGAAGCAAGATATACAGCAGGTGTCTACGGGACTCTTCCGTCACACGTCGAAATAGATTTCCATATTGTGGCTCCGGAGGTTTCTATGAACCTCTCAGCTATGGCTGTATGCACCAAGCATGGCCTGTGGCAGAGCGAAGATAAAGTTGTAAAAGTCATCTGATGGCAAAAAACGAAAAGAAAAAACGCAACTGGCGCGATAAGTACAGGTTCTCGATCACTAATGACACGACATTCGAAGAGACCTGGAGAGTGAGGCTCACAAAATACAATGCCTTTCTCCTGGTAAGCGCAATCGTGCTTTTCATTATCGTTTCCATAACATGCCTTATAGCATTCACCAACCTGCGTGAATTCATTCCGGGCTATCCCGATGTTATCATGAGACGCAATATCCTCATGAGCGCTATACGCCTCGATTCCCTCGAAAAAGAACTTACTCTGAGGGATAAGTATTTTGCAAACCTCAATGCAATTATCTCAGGAAATGAACCTGTTGATCTCTATTCAGTCCAGAATACTACTGGCAACTATACATCAATAAACTTCAGGAATTCACCCGAGGATTCTGCGCTCAGGGCGAGGGTTGAGAAAGAGGAGGAATTCAACCTGACACTCGGCCCGACCTCAACGGAATCGGTAGCAAGCCTGGCAGGTCTCCATTTTTTCCCTCCTGTAAAAGGAATAATCTCAGCCAGGTACGATCTTCGTACAAAACACTTTGGCACCGATATAGTGACAAAGCCAAAATCGACCGTCTCGGCAGTTCTTGATGGTACAGTCATTATGACAGGATGGACCATGGAAACAGGTTATGTCATTCAGATACAGCATCCGAATAATATTGTTTCGGTTTATAAGCATAATGCAAGCCTGCTAAAGGAAACCGGCGATCTGGTAAGGGCAGGAGAGCCTGTTTCAATCGTTGGTGACTCAGGTGAATTATATACCTCAGGTCCTCACCTTCATGTAGAGCTTTGGTATAAGGGAACGCCGCTGGATCCTGAAAAACATATTATCTTCTAATTTTTACACTTCCTGTATGCAGCAAAAAATTGCACTGCTTGGATCTACCGGATCAATCGGGACGCAAACCCTTGATGTCATCTCAAAATTCCCGGATGAATTCAAGGCTGAGGTACTGACTGCAGGCGATAATATTGACCTGCTTGTCAGGCAGGCAAAACAATTCCTTCCATCCAGCGTGGTGATCGGCAATAAGAATCATTATAAGAAACTGAGGGAAAGTCTGGGCAATACCGGAATCAGGGTTTATGCAGGTAACGATGACATGGAACAGGTCGTTGCCGGTTCCGGTGCTGACCTGGTACTTGCTGCTATTGTGGGATATTCAGGACTCAGACCGGTAATAGCAGCAATAAAAGCGGGTAAAAGAATAGCTCTGGCAAATAAGGAAACGCTTGTGGTGGCCGGGGAGATAATAAGCAAGCTGGTTTCAGGAACAGGAAGCTCAATAATACCGGTCGATTCTGAACATTCAGCTATCTTTCAATGCCTTGCAGGAGAAGAGCGCGAAAGCATTGAAAAAATAACCCTTACAGCTTCAGGAGGTCCCTTTCTGAATATGTCTTTCGAAAAGCTTCAGAAAGTAACACCAACGGATGCCCTCAGGCATCCAAACTGGAGTATGGGCGACAAGGTGACAATCGATTCTGCAACAATGATGAATAAAGGACTTGAGGTGATTGAGGCACGATGGCTCTTTAACCTTAAGCCGGAACAGATAAAAGTGTTAGTTCACCCTCAGTCAATAATCCATTCATTTGTACATTTCAGGGACGGATCTGTCAAGGCTCAGCTCGGAATACCCGATATGAGGCTCCCCATTCTGTATGCTTTAAGTTATCCAAAAAGATTTGCAACTGAACTTCCCCGGCTTGATTTCACAGAATACCCCTCTTTTACTTTTGCTGAACCTGACCTGAAGAAATTCAGAAGCCTTACCCTGGCCTATAAGGCACTTAAAGATGGCGGAAATATGCCATGCATTCTGAATGCTGCAAACGAAGAAGCTGTCAGGGCTTTTCTGACAGGAGAGATCGGATTCATCCAAATACCTGATGTAGTTGAATATGCAATTGAAAATAATTCATATCTTGCGACCCCGAATCTTGAGTCTCTTGAAATATCAGACAAACAGGCGAGGGAAACAGCAGTTAATTACATAACAAAGATTAGGAATAAAAAATGAAAGTTCTGATCCAAATACTCCAGCTCCTGTTAAGCCTTTCAATTCTTGTTCTAATTCACGAACTGGGACATTTCATGTTTGCCAGGATCTTCAAGACAAGGGTCGAGAAATTGTACCTGTTCTTTGATCCGTGGTTCTCACTATTCAAATTTAAAAAGGGAGATACGGAATATGGCATAGGCTGGCTTCCGCTCGGCGGATATGCCAAAATATCGGGCATGATAGACGAATCGCTTGATATTGAGCAGATGAAACAGCCTCCTCAGCCATGGGAGTTCAGATCCAAAACATCATGGCAGCGGCTCCTGATAATGACAGGAGGTGTTCTGTTCAATTTTATTCTTGCGATGCTGATTTATGTCTGTGTCCTCTTTGCATGGGGTGAAACATACCTTCCGACATCGAGTGTCAAATATGGAATTGTGACCGATTCAGCCGGATTTGCAATGGGACTGAAGAACGGAGATAAGATACTTTCAGTTGATAACCAGTATATTGATAATTTCTACACAATCACCTCAGATATTGTCCTGAATGACCGTAAAACCATCCAGGTTGAACGTGACGGACAGATTGTAAATATAGATGTCACATTAGACTATATAAAAAGGGTTCTCAAAAGGGAAGGACAAATTGAACCCAGAACTCCTTTCAGCCCGTATGTTATAACCACCTTTGCAAAAGAATCACCCGCGAAAGCTGCCGGTGTGCTTGCTGATGATGAATTGGTCGGTCTTGATAATGTGAAATTTACATGGTTCGATGAATTCCAGAATTACATAGCTCAGAATAAGATCAAACCTGTAACAATGAACCTGCTCCGGAAGGGAGAACCTGTTGATATACAGGTTACACCAACAACGGCAGGTATGCTGGGAATAAGAAGCACTCTGAGAACTATCGGGGATATATTTGAGATGAAGAGTATCAATTATGGATTCTTTCAATCTATCCCGGCCGGTATCAGCAAAGGGATAAAATCAATAGGCGACTACCTGAAACAATTCAGGCTCATCTTTTCCAGGCATACGAAAGCATATGAATCACTTGGAGGATTCATTACCATCGGCAGTATTTTCCCGGGTGTATGGGACTGGCAGTCATTCTGGGACCTGACAGCTTTCCTGTCAATAATCCTCGCTGTGATGAACATCCTGCCGATACCGGGTCTCGATGGCGGTCATGTGATGTTTCTGCTATTTGAGGTTGTAACGGGCAGAAAACCCAGTGACAAATTTCTGGAATATGCCCAGATTGCAGGAATGATAATACTGTTTTCATTGCTTATCTTCGCAAATGGGAATGATATTATCAGGCTTATAAAGAAATTGTAATTCGATACATTGCTTTGTAAAGTATAAAGTATTGATTAAATTTGCATAAACTTAAAATATACTGAAATGGGAAAGATTGGAGCAACTGAGATTATACTGATTCTGCTTGTGGTTATTCTTCTTTTTGGCGGACGCAAGATCCCTGAGTTATTCAAGGGCATCGGGCAGGGAATGAAGGAATTCAAGAAAGCCTCAAAGTACGATCCCGACGAGGAAAAAGAAAAGGAAAAAGTACAATAGGATACTTTATTGATATATCGGAAGGGGCATTGTGAGATGCCCTTTTTTATTAAACAGGTTCGTATTTCTGGTTTCTTCTAACAGGATTAAGACCGGCTTCCCTGATCAGTGATTGCAGATCTTCAGCGCTGAACCTGTTCCTTGACCCGGCTGCGCTTACCACATTCTCCTCTATCATTATTGATCCTACATCATTGGCCCCGGAATGAAGAGCCAGCATACCGGTTTCCCTGCCTACAGTAAGCACCGATGCCTGTATGTTCCTGATATTGTTAAGCAAGATCCTGCTTACAGCGATCAATCTTATGTAATCAGGACTGTTATAGCTGCTTTTCACACCGTTTTTTTCCCTGAGCCTGGTACCTTCATCCTGAAAGGGCCAGGGGATAAAAGTTATGAAACCGTAATGATCTTTTCCCTTTTCAGCCTGAAGATCCCTGAGCCTTATCAGATGACTGATCCTCTCTTCAATTGTTTCAATATGTCCGTACATCATTGTAGCAGATGTCGGCAGGTTAAGCCTGTGGGCGGTCCGCATTACATCAAGCCATTCCCCGGTTGTTGCTTTTGCAGGTGATACTATTTTCCTGGCGCGGTCTGACAGTATCTCTGCTCCTGCGCCGGGAAGCGAATCCAGTCCTGCACTGACAAGAGCGGAAAGAATTTCCCTGAAGCTCATTTTCTCCTTTTTAGCCAGGTATACTATCTCAGGAGGTCCCAGTGCATGAAGCTTTAAAGAAGGGTAAAGCTCTTTCAGCTTCTTGAAAAGATCAACGTAGAAACCGAGTCCAAGATCAGGATTCATACCTCCCTGTAAAAGAACCTGATCTCCTCCGAGGGAATAGAGTTCGCTGATCTTTTCGATGTACTGCTCAGTGGTTGTTATATATGCATCCGGATCATCTTTCTTACGGCAAAAATTACAGAAGCTGCATTGAGAGAAACAAATATTGGTAATATTCACGTTCCTGTCAATTATCCAGCCGACATTATCACCCGGATTATGGACCTGCCGGAGCCTGTCAGCAACAAACATCAGCTCCTCAAGCGGAGCCTCTTTATAAAGCGCAGCTCCTTCCTTCTCATTTAGAGGAAAAAGTTCAAGAGCTTTTAAATATATAGGATCGAGATCCATTCGTTATTTTGTGATTTACTCCCTTCCCGACCCCCGCCGAAGCGGGGCAGGCTTTCCCCCTTGGGGGAAAATGAAAGGGGGTATCAGGTGAAGCAAAGGTAACGTTTTGGAACCGAAACATTCAATAATTTGTTTAACTTTACCACTTCCAAAAAACTGTTGTTAAAATATGAAACCCGAAATCATAAAAATATCCCAAATATCGCCAGATCAGTCAGTTATATGTATCGTCGGTAAAGAAAGGATCCCTGAATACCTGCATCTGAACAAGAGTGAAAAAGAATATGCGCTGAAGCAGCTTAAAGCCGGGGAAGAATATGTTTTTATTAATTCCTATTACAAATGCACATACCTGGTAAGAGTCAGGGATGATGTAAGCGATTTCAGGGCAAGGGAGGAACTGCGCAAAACAGCATGCAATCTTAAGAAACTTATTAAGTCAAATAATCACGGGGAATTGGTTGTTACCTCGCATAATGCGTATAAGGGTGCAATTGAGGATTTTACTGAAGGACTTCTATTAAGCTTCTATTCTTTTGAAAAATACAAAACAAAAGAACCTGAGAAGCCAAAGAAAAATTTCCCGTCAAAATTGCTGTTGTATGGTGATGTCGACAGGAATTCAATCAGATGGCTCGATTACACTACTGATGCAGTTTATCTTGCCAGGAACCTCATAAATGAACCCGTAAATTATCTGAATGCCTCAAAGCTTGCTTCCGAGATTCAGAAAACCGGGAAATCAGCCGGATTCAGTGTTGAGGTGTTAAACAAAGGCAAGATAGAGGCGCTTAAAATGGGCGGTCTGCTTGCAGTCAACAAAGGAAGTGTTGATCCGCCCGCATTCTGCATTCTCGAGTGGAAACCTGAAAAATGTCTTAACAAAAAACCATTTGTACTTGTCGGGAAAGGCATCGTTTATGATACCGGGGGGCTCAATATAAAGACCGGGGAATACATGGCAATGATGAAAGGCGATATGGCAGGAGCAGCAACTGTGACAGGTGTCTTCTTTACAGCCGCAAAATTCAATATACCTCTTCATCTGGTCGGACTGATACCTGCAACTGACAATCGTCCCGGAGGCAATGCTTATACCCAGGGTGACATTGTTACAATGCATAACAAGATGACGGTTGAGGTCGGAAATACTGATGCTGAAGGGCGCCTTATCCTTGCAGATGCGATAAGTTATGCATCAAGGTATGATCCTGAACTTATAATTGATGTTGCCACCCTGACTGGTTCAGCAGCTGCAACCTTCGGCAACCAGGCAATTGCACTGATGTCAAATGCCGACAGGAAGTATATATCGCTCCTTGAAGAATGCGGACAGATGGTCTATGAAAGGATAGCGGAGCTTCCGTTCTGGGATGAATATGGAGAAATGATCAAATCGGATGTTGCGGATATAAAAAATGTCGGGGGCCGTGAAGCCGGAGCAATTTCAGCCGGAAAATTCCTTGAAAGTTTCACAAAATTTCCGTTGATCCACCTTGATATTGCAGGGACAGGATTACTCAAGAAAGATGATTTTTACAGGTTGAAGCAGGGACCCGGTTCAGGATTAAGATTACTGGCTACATTTCTGAAGGAGCTGGCTGCGGATTACAAAAGATATAAGAACTGAATATGGAAACAAAAACCATCATAGCAGGTATTTCACAAGGCGATATAAACGGAATCGGGTACGAGGTAATAATCAAAGCCCTCATGGACACTATGATAAATGATCTCTGTGTCCCTGTTGTATATGGATCGCCAAAAGTGGCGGCATATCACCGCAAAGCGTTGAATATTAACAATTTCAGTTTTAATAACATCAAATCGCCTGAAGAGGCTAACCATAAGAAGGCAAATATGATAAACTGCCTTGATGACAACGTAAGGGTTGAACTGGGAAAATCAACGCAGCAGGGAGGAGAAGCTGCACTGGTATCGCTTGAGAGGGCAGTTGAGGACCTGATGGCTGGTAAAGTAAATGTGCTTGTTACGGCACCTATCGATAAGAAGAACATTCAATCGGAAAAATTCAGTTTCAGGGGGCATACTGAATACCTTAGGACAAAGGCAAATGCTGAGGACGCGCTGATGTTCATGATAAGCGAGAACATGAGGATAGGCTTTGCCACAGGACATGTCCCCCTGAACAAAGTTGCCGGATTACTTACGACTGATCTTCTTCAAAGGAAATTGAAGCTGATGCAGCAGTCACTTAAAGTTGATTTTGGTATACGCAAACCCCAGATTGCAGTACTGGGATTAAATCCTCATGCAGGTGACAATTCCCTTCTGGGTACCGAAGAAGCAGAGATAATAGTTCCGGCGATGAAGCAATGCGAAAGGGAAGGAATAATGACCTTCGGACCTTTCCCGGCAGACGGATTTTTCGGTGCCGGTTCGTTTACAAAATTTGACGGAATACTTGCAATGTATCATGACCAGGGACTTGCTCCCTTCAAGGCGCTATCATTTGATTCAGGAGTAAACTATACGGCAGGACTTCCTTTTGTGAGAACATCCCCGGTGCATGGAACAGCATTTCATATCGCCGGTAAGGGAGAAGCCTCTGAAAACTCATTCAGGCAGGCGCTTTACCTTGCCTGCAGCATTTATAAAAACAGACAGCTTTATTCTGAACTGATAAAGGATCCGCTCAGTAAACAGGATATTGAGATACATTCTGACAAAGTTGATGAGCTGCCTCCTGAGATTTTTAATACTGAACACCAGTTATGATCGATTACATCAAAGGAACAATAACCCGGATCACTCCTGCATTCCTTACAGTTGAGACAGGAGGTATTGGATACTTTATCAATATCTCCCTTACAACGTATTCAAAGCTTGAAGGCAAAGATGAATTCAAGATCCTTGTTCACGAGGTAATCAGGGAAGACTCTCATCAGCTTTTTGGCTTTGCCGACAAGGAAGAACGGGAGATCTTCAGGTTACTGATCTCGGTTTCAGGTGTTGGTGCAGCTACAGCCCGGATGATGCTTTCTTCGCTCAGCCCTGAAGAGATAGAAAGAGCAATAATAGGATCCGAAGTCAATGTGCTTAAAGGTGTAAAAGGTATAGGATTAAAAACCGCACAGCGTATAATAGTTGACCTGAAAGACAAGCTTGGCAAACCATCCGATACCGGTGAAATATTTGCGTTTTCAGACAATACAAAACGCGAAGAAGCGTTATCTGCCTTAGTGATGCTTGGGTTTGCCAAAAGCGCTGTCTCAAAAGTCCTTGATAAAATCCTGAGGGAAGAAAAAACCCTTTCGGTCGAGGAATTGATAAAGAGAGCGCTGAAGAACTTGTAGTACTGAATAATAGCCGGATTGGGATCAGGGATATCACATAAGAATCTTCTGGTGTTTTTATATCCTTTGCTGATGGCTTCATGTTTGTTGATTTCTGAAGAAGCCTACAGCCAGACCTCTGTTCAGTCGGGTGATACATCACGGAAATCAATTCTGAAACTGCAGGATGTTTCAGGCATCCCATGGGATTCCAGGCAGAAGTCTCCCCTCTTTCTTGATAATCCCTCAAATATAAAATCAAGTGTTGTTTATGATCCTGAAAAGAATGAGTATGTAATTTATCAGAAAGTAGGATCACTTGATTACCGTGCCCCGGTCCACATGAGCCCGGAGGAATTCAGGAAATATGAATATACCAGGGCAATGCGCGACTACTGGCAGTCAAGGATCTCAGGTGATGAATCAGGGTTCAGATCAACACTCATTCCGCAGATCGAAATCGGAGGCGCCGCATTTGACAAGATATTTGGCAGCAATACTATAAATATCATTCCGCAGGGATCCGCAGAGCTGATCTTCGGAATAAATATTTCAAGAACACAGAATCCTACGCTATCTGAGAAGCTGAGAACAATACCTACATTCGACTTTAAGGAAAAGATCCAGATGAATGTCACCGGAACTATCGGCGACAAGATGGAGCTTGGTGTGAACTACAATACTGATGCATTGTTCGAATTTGAGAACCGGACAAAGCTTCAATATTCAGGAAAAGAAGATGAGATCCTTAAGAAAGTCGAGGCAGGCGATGTAACCCTTCCTCTTACCGGCACACTGATAACCGGCAGTTACAGTCTCTTCGGGCTGAAGACAGAAATGCAGTTTGGCAAACTGACAGTCACGACAGTTCTTTCACAGCAGAAAGGCGAATCATCAGTTGTTGAAGTGGAGGGAGGGGCTCAGCTTACGGATTTCGAGATTTTTGCGGACGAATATGAGGCAAACCGCCATTTCTTCCTGGCGCAGTTCTTCAGGGATATTTATGACGATGCCCTCAGAAGCATGCCGGTGATAAGCTCCGGAGTCAATATCGAAAGAATTGAAGTCTGGATAACCAACAAAACCAGCAGGTTTGAGGAGGGAAGCAACAGGAACATTGTTGCATTCATGGACCTTGCAGAAAACAGGAATCATATTTACAACAGTATCCCCGCATTCCAGGAAACATCAGGAGCATCTGCCTTTCCCGATAACAGCGCAAACCAGATGTATGAACAGCTAAATACCTCCTATACGGATATCAGAAGCGTTGACCAGGTGACAAATGCATTTGACCCGCTTTACCCGGCATTCCAGATCGGACGCGATTATGAAAAGATTGAGAACGCACGAAAGCTGAATGAGAGGGAATACAATGTAAATAAACAGCTTGGCTATATTTCACTGAATATGGCGCTGAATACCGATGAAGTCCTTGCTGTTGCCTTTGAATATACCCTGAACGGCAAAATCTATAAAGTTGGAGAATTCTCAACGGATGGTATTACCGCACCCCAGGCGCTTCTTCTTAAACTCCTTAAAGGAACAACGCTGACACCAAGGCTTCCGACCTGGGATCTGATGATGAAAAATATTTATTCACTGGGATCAGGCACTCTTGAAAAAAAAGATTTTGAACTTCATGTCCTGTACCAGGATGATGAAACAGGGAACTCTATAAATTATCTGCCCGAAGGCAAGCTTGAAGATCAGATACTTCTCCAGGTGCTGGGTCTTGATGTGCTGAATTCACAGAATGACAGGGAATCGGACGGCTATTTTGATTTCATTGAGGGTATTACCGTTATGGTTGACAGGGGGAAAATAGTCTTCCCGGTTCTTGAACCTTTCGGGAGCCATCTGAGGAATAAGATAAATGATGCGAAGCTGTCCGACAAATATGTCTTCCAGGAATTGTACGATTCGACCCAGACCATAGCCCGGCAAATGGCTGAGAAGAACAAGTTCAAGCTTGAAGGACAATATTCATCGGAGTCGGGATCGGAGATCCAGCTGAATGCCATAAACATACCCAGGGGATCGGTAAAGGTGACAGCCGGTGGTGTGACTCTTGCAGAGAACACTGACTATACTGTTGATTACAACATGGGTACAGTAAGGATAATAAATCCGGCGCTTATTGAGTCACAAACACCTATTCAGGTATCGCTTGAGAGTAACCAGTTCTTCGGTTTCCAGACCAAGACCCTCGTCGGCACTCACCTTGATTACCGTTTCTCGGATAACTTCAATGTCGGAGGGACCATATTGCATCTTACGGAAAGGCCATATACCCAAAAGGTCAATTTTGGCGAGGAGCCCATATCAAATACGATCTGGGGATTCAATACTTCATATAAAACACAATCCCAGGTTCTTACAAATCTGATCGATAAGATTCCTTTTCTTGAAACAAAAGCTCCCTCGTCATTATCTTTTTTCGGTGAGTTTGCGCATCTGATACCCGGACATTCAAAGGCGATATCCAGCGCAGGCAATTCATATATCGATGATTTTGAGGCAAGTGAAATACCTCTTGACCTGAAATCATTCAATGCATGGACTATAGCCAGTATTCCTCAGGGTCAGGACATAATGTTCCCCGAAGCACGTTTAAACAACAATCCGGTGAGCGGATATAACAGGGCAAAGTTAGCCTGGTATGTGATTGACCCGATCTTTCTTCGCAACAGTTCATCAACCCCCGGTCATATTAAGAATAATCCTGATTTGCAGTCAAGCCATTTTGTGAGGGAGATCTTTGAAAACGAGATCTATCCGTACCGTGAAAGCACAACCGGACTGCCGACAAATATTACTGTACTTAACCTTGCATATTTTCCTGATGAGAGAGGACCTTACAACTTCGACACTGATCCCGGAACATATTCGGACGGGATTAACGCAGAAGGGAAGCTCAATGATCCCGGATCAAGATGGGGAGGCATCATGAGGGAAATTCTCACAAGTGATTTTGAAACGGCAAATATCCAGTATATAAAATTCTGGATGATGGATCCATTCGTTGAGGATCCGGATCATGAAGGCGGCGACCTTTACATCAATCTTGGAAATATATCCGAGGATATTCTCAGGGATTCAAGAAAAAGCTTTGAGCACGGACTGCCGGTATCACCAGTTCCGACAAATACTGACACAACTTCATGGGGAAGGGTACCTACTGTCCAGGCTGTTGTAAATGCATTTGATAACGATCCTGTCTCAAGGCAGTACCAGGACGTGGGACTGGACGGGCTGCGAAATGATGATGAAAGGACATTTTTCACAGATTACCTGCAAGGAGCCCAGACAATTACAAGTCCGGCTGCATATCAGAAAATACTCGATGATCCGGCAGGAGATAATTTCCATTATTTCAGGGGAACCGATTACGATCTGGATGAACTGGGAATAATCGACAGATACAAGAATTATAATGGACAGGACGGAAACTCACCAACAGCAGAAATGTCGCCCGAAACATACCCTACTTCAGGATCCACACTTCCTGACATGGAGGACATTAACCGCGACAACACTCTTAATGAAACCGAAAGCTATTACCAGTACAGGATCAGCATGAGGCCGGAAGACCTGGTCGTCGGGAAGAACTTTATTGTGGATGAGATTGAATATGAAGCAACATTTGCCAACACTGACAAATCGAAAGTGAAATGGTACCAGTTTAAAATCCCCATCACTGATTACCAGAGGGTAGTTGGCAACATAAGCGATTTTAAATCAGTAAGGTTCATGAGGATGTTCATGAAGAATTTCAGGGAGCCTGTTATAATGAGGTATGCTGATCTTGACCTGGTGAGGGCTGAGTGGAGGAAATACAATATATCGTTTATGGAGGGCGGGGAGAGAATAACAATGCCGGAAGCAACTGACGGGACATTTGAGATAAGCTCGGTGAGCATCGAGGAAAACTCAGGCAAGGAGCCGGTCAATTATGTTCTTCCTCCGGGATTTGACAGGATAATTGATCCTTCCAACCCTCAGCTGAGACAACTTAACGAACAGTCAATGGTTCTTAAGGTTCAGAACCTTGAAGACGGAGATGCCCGTGCCGCTTTCAAGAATGTCAATATTGACATAAGACAGTATCGCCGTCTTCGCATGGAAGTCCATACGGAAGCTCTTATAGGACAGCCGCTGGCCGATGGCGAGCTGACAGCATTTATCAGGATAGGATCTGACTATAAGAGTAATTTCTACGAGTATGAGATCCCGCTTAAGCTAACGGCTCCGGGACGCTATGACAATAAGGTTGATGGATCGCGTGCCCTGGTGTGGCCAGTGGAAAACAGCTTCAATATTGAGCTTTCGGTTTTCCAGGAAGTGAAGCAGGCGCGCAACAGGAAAATGCAGGAAGCCGGATCATCTCTGAGCATTTCGGATGTATTTGTATATCCCTATGAAGGACACAGGATATCAATTTCTGGTAATCCAAACCTGAGCAACGTGAAAGTGATAATGATCGGGATAAGAAATCCAATAAAGACAAGAAACCCGGTTAACGATGACGGACAGCCAAAATGGGGTGAGGTATGGGTAAATGAACTGCGTCTCAATGATTTTGTTGAGAACGGCGGATGGGCCGCAAACGCACATCTGCAGGCTCGTCTTGCTGATTTCGGAACAGTCGATCTAGTGGGGCAGTCAAGCACTCCCGGATGGGGAAGCATAGAGAAAAAAGTGAATGAACGGAGCAAGGAACAGGTGATGAAATACGATCTTTCATCCACTATTGAACTTGGAAAATTCTTTTCGGAAGAGGCTGGTGTAAGGTTACCTGTTTATGTCGGTTATTCCGAGACAAGGATCAGGCCTCAGTATAATCCCCTTGATCCCGATATCCCTCTGACAGATGCTCTGCGCAGTGCTGAGGACGATATTGCAAGGGACTCAATCAGGGCAATCTCGGAAGATTTTGCAAGAAGAAAAACAATCACCATCAGCAATGCAGGAATAACAAAGCGCGGAGAGAAACCGCATGCCTGGGACCTCGCAAACCTGAGTGTCAACTATACATATAATGAAATCTACAACAGCGATACAAAGACTGAAATCGACCTGGAAAAGAATTACAGGGGAGGACTGAATTATGACTTCCAGGCACAACCGGCCAATTTAATGCCGTTCAAGAGCGTGAAATTCCTTAATGGTTCTGTCTTCCGGCTCATCAAGGATTTCAATTTCTACATCTTCCCCAAAAGCGTCTCTTTCAGAACTGATCTTTCACGATACTATAACGAGGTTAAAGCCAGGAATATAAACAATCCTTATCTCCGGATCACTCCAACCTATAAGAAGGATTTTGAGTGGACAAGGATGTACGACTTCAAATACGATATCACCCGGCAGCTCAAGGTTGACTTCACTGCGACAAACCTTGCAAGAATAGATGAACCGGCCGGCGGAGTCGACAGGGAAAGATACGGCAATGTATATGAGCTCTGGCGTGATTCGGTAATGACTAACCTGCTTAATTTCGGAAGAACGACTTCATATAATCACTTCATTAATGCAACCTACACAATCCCGATAAATAAGCTTCCGCTGCTTTCATGGATAAGCGCAAATGCCCGGTTCGGTTCAGATTATACATGGCTGGCAGGTCCGCTTTTCCCTGACACAATGAATATCAACATCGGCAATTCAATCAAGAATCATAACGAGCTTTCCTTTACAGCCATGGCAAACCTGTCCACACTCTATGGCAAATCGAAATTCCTGAAAAGGATTGAAAATAATACCCGTCCCGATGCAGCCCAGCGGATGAAACCTGAGTACAAGACAGTGAATTATACCCGGAATAATGTCAACTTCAGACCGGATGCAGTGAGAGGGATCGTACATAACCTGGGAACCACAGATGTAAAAGTCAGGATTGTGAAGAAAACAGGAGAGGAGGTAAAAGGCAAGGTTGATATCGTGAATCCCGACAGGATCAACTTTGCTTCAGCCGAACAGGCCGACGGAGCGCAGGTATTCATTGAAGGGAAGGTGCCTGTAAAGCGAAATCCTCTGACAGTGACCGGGGAATATATGGTAAGAACCCTCCTCGCAGTAAGATCAGTAAGCCTGACATTTACATCTTCACAGGGACAATTCCTGCCCGGCTATATGCCCGAAACAAAATATCTCGGCATGTCGAAATACAACGGCGTACAGGCACCCGGATGGCCGTTTATACTCGGCTACAACGACCGGAATTTCTTTGATAAGGCAGTCAGCAACGGCTGGCTGTCAAAAGACACCCTGCTGAACACCCCGGCAAATTACAGCAACAAGTTCGACATTTCAGCAAGAGCCAATGTTGAACCGTTCCCCGGATTAAGGATTGATGTTAATGCCGACAGACGCTTCCTTGAAGGAGTGAGCGCATATTATATTGCAGACATGAACGGTAATTTCCCTGACAGCTCACGCAACAGGATAGTTAACGGAAACTTCTCAATATCAGTCATTTCATGGGGTACGGCATTTGAAAAGATAAAACAGAAGAATGAGTATGTCTCTCCAACCTTTGAAGCTTTCAAGGAAAACCTTGTGATTATCTCTGAACGGAGAGCTGCAGAAAGAGGTAAATCAGATCCTGGTTATAATCCTGATATTGATCCATTTACAGGAGATCCTATTGAGGGGCCTTATAAAAGCGGTTATGGAAAAACCTCCAGGGAGGTGATGATACCGGCATTCATAGCAGCTTATACAAAATCTGATCCCCGTAAAGTATCACTCGAAACATTTCCGTCGGCGTTAAGGATGATGCCAAACTGGAGACTTACATTTGACGGCTTATCCAAGTTTGAATTCATCCGGAAAGTATTCAGGTCTGTAAATATTACACACCAGTACAGGAGCACCTATCAGGTTGCCAACTACACCACAAACCTCAATTACATGACCGGTGAAGGCGGGATAAGCTCAGTCAGGGATCTACAGAATAACTTCATACAACAGTACGAAATAAACGTGATTACGATCAACGAACAGTTCAGCCCGCTGATAAACATAGATATGAACTGGATAAACAGCCTTACAACAAGGTTTGAATGGAAGAAATCACGAACCGTATCCCTGAACCTGACGAGCAACCAGATAGCCGATGCCCGGACCAATGAACTTGTCATCGGCGCAGGTTACAGGTTTGATGAAGTGCAGATAGTTCTGAAAACCGGGGGCGGTCAGAAAGTATTGAAAAGCGACCTTACCACAAGGTTCGATCTTTCAATCCGCGACAATAAGACACTGGCACGTAAACTTGTGGAAGATGTAAACCAGCCTGTTGCCGGACAAAAAGTCTTTACTGCAGGCCTTACAGCAGATTATGTATTGAGCGACCGGTTTAACCTTCAGATCTTCGCTGACCATACCATGAATAATCCTTTTGTGGCAAATACTTTTCCCACTTCGAACACAAATTTCGGATTCAGCCTTAAGTTTACTCTCGTACAGTAAAAAAAATCAACCGGAACTGATTTTTTTATTTTTTTCAGAAAACGTTTGAAACAAAGTCAAGCTGATTTTTTAGTCTGAAAATCAGCGAATCTGCGTGAAAATAAATAACATACGCAGTTTTTATACCAATTTTTTTCTATATTTTTGAATAGGATTCAATTACTTTTTTTGAAATAATCAGAATACTATAACCTTTATTGATGAAAAGGACAAAGCCAAAATTATCCTTCTGGCAGATCTGGAATATGAGCTTTGGATTCCTGGGAATCCAGTTTGGATTTGCACTTCAGAATGCAAATGTCAGCCGCATATTTGAAACCCTTGGAGCCAAAGTTGATGATATTCCTATCCTCTGGGTTGCCGCGCCGGTAACAGGACTTATCATGCAGCCGATCATAGGGCATATGAGCGACAGGACGTGGAACCGCCTGGGACGCCGACGGCCGTATTTTCTTACAGGTGCAATACTGGCTTCGCTTGCACTCCTGGTGATGCCCAATTCACCTGCTCTGTGGGTCGCAGCCGGAACCCTGTGGATAATGGATGCTTCGATCAACATTTCAATGGAACCTTTCAGGGCATTTGTGGGCGACATGCTTTCATCAGACCAACGGACAAAAGGCTTTGCAATGCAGAGCTTCTTTATAGGCACCGGGGCTGTTGTAGCATCGCTGCTGCCATACATTCTTACCAACTGGTTCAATGTATCGACAGAACCCACCCCGGGCAAGATGATCCCTCTCAATGTAAAACTCTCTTTTTATATCGGGGCATTTGTCTTCTTCACTGCTGTTTTATGGACTGTCCTGCGGACAAAAGAATATTCTCCGGAGGAATTTGCTGAATTTGAGGAAAGCTCAGAGCGAAGGGCGCAGAGCTCAGGGCACAGGGCGAAGGGCACAGAGCCTGGTGTAACTAAGAAAACAGGTTTTTATGTTCCGGGATTGATATGGCTGGGTGCAGGGTTGATACTGACTTTTGTCCTTTCGAAAGTAAATCTCGAAAAAGAGCTTTATGTCATAACCGGGGGTATTGCTTCATTCGGTCTGCTCCAGCTTCTCGCGGGTATTCTGCAAGCTGCAGGGAAAGATAAGAACGGACTTAATTCAGTTCTTACAGATCTCAGGCATATGCCAGCAACAATGAGTCAGCTGGCCATAGTACAGTTTTTTACATGGTTTGCACTATTCTCGCTCTGGATATATACGACTTCTGCCGTAACATCACATATTTACGGAACTTCCGATACCACATCCCTGGAATACAACAAAGGCGCCAACTGGGTAGGGGTTCTTTTTGGAATTTATAACGGGGTGGCCGCTGTCGTGGCATTTCTTCTTCCTGTTCTGGCCAGGATCACAAGCAGGAAGATCACACATTCAATTTGCCTTGTTACCGGGGGGATAAGTCTCATTTCAATCAGCATAATAGGCAATCCATGGCTGCTGATCCTCCCAATGGCAGGAATAGGTCTTGCATGGGCCAGCATTCTGTCAATGCCGTATGCCATGCTTACAGGGGCACTTCCTCAAAACAAGATGGGTGTATATATGGGTATCTTCAACTTTTTCATTGTGATTCCGCAGATACTTGCCGCAAGCATCCTTGGAAGCATGGTAAAGCACTTTTTTCACGGCAACACAATGAATGCGCTTATTACCGGAGGGATCTCAATGATTGCAGCAGCCATAATGGTGAAGTTTGTGAGAGACGTTGACGACAAAAAGCAGTAATGAATATAAGGGGGTCTGTTTTTGATCTTGACGGGGTTATCGTGGATACCGCAAAATATCATTTCCTGGCATGGAAAAGACTTGCGGATCAGCTCAATATTCCTTTTACCGGGAGAGATAACGAGAGGCTTAAAGGTGTCAGCCGGATGGATTCCCTTGATATTATCCTGGATATCGGCGGAATGAAGCTGATAAGGGAGGAGAAGGAAAGATACGCCAGGCTGAAGAACGAATGGTACATTGATTATATAAGCAGGATGACTCCTGACGAAATACTTCCCGGCAGTATTGAATTCATAGAAGAACTGAAAAGCGCCGGGATTAAAACGGCTCTGGGATCAGCCAGTAAAAACACGCCTATGATCCTTGAAAGGCTTGGAATGGAAGATCTGTTTGATGCTGTTGCCGATGGGAACATTGTAAGGAAAACCAAACCTGATCCTGAAGTCTTTCTTGTCGCTGCCCGGATGATTGATATAAAGCCTGCACACTGTGTTGTCTTTGAAGATGCTGTAGCAGGAGTAGAGGCAGCGCATCAGGCCGGCATGCTATGCGTGGGAGTAGGATCAGAAGAGGTATTGAAAGAGGCAGATTATATCATTCCAGGTTTATATGTTATGAACCTGAGAATACTTGGAGAAATTCAAAAAAAGAGAAATTAATGAACAGCTGTTACAGAAAAGATGAATGGCTCATAATTGAAGAGGGATTTCACCCTGAATTAAACAGGGAATCGGAGAGTATTTTTTCAATAGGGAATGGCTATATGGGTCAGCGGGCAAATTTTGAAGAGCAATATTCCGGTGATACTCTCCAGGGTAACTATATTGCCGGAGTATATTATCCCGATAAAACACGTGTAGGATGGTGGAAGAACGGATATCCGGAATATTTTGCCAAAGTACTTAATGCGCCGAAATGGATCGGAATAGATATCTCCGTAAACGGAAAACCTGTTGACCTTGCAGATACGAGGATCAATTCTTTCAGGAGAATCCTGAATATGAAGGAAGGCTTCCTGGAGAGGATTTTCAGCATAACTGTTGCCAGAAATAAAACCATTGAGATCAAATCCAGGAGGTTCGTGAGCATGGCGGAGCATGATGCAGGAGTTGTGAAATATTCAGTTAAGTCGATCGATTTTAAAGGATCTGTGGAATTTAACGTCTATTTAGATTCGGATGTAAAGAACAGAGACGCAAATTACGGTAAGAAATTCTGGAAGGAGGTCAGCCGCGAGTCAGCTGCAGGAATGGGAATAATCATTTCAAGGACAATGAAGACAGATTTCCATGTTGCTGCCGGAATGACCTATGAGATCCTGAAAAACGGGAAACAGATAACTGTAAAGCCTTCAGTAACCGACCGCGATAAATATACAGGCAATGTTGTTTCATTAAATATCAGACCTGGTGAGGAGCTTACTGTTATTAAATATGTATCAGTGCTTTCTTCACTGAATCATCCCCGCAAGAACCTTATGGCGGAGGTGAAGAAAAGGCTTGATGCAATATCTTCAGCAGGATACGGGAAGCTTTTTACTGATCACAGGAAGGAATGGAAGCGGATATGGTCTGCCTCCGATGTCACGATTGAAGGAGACGTTGCAGCACAGCAGGCAATAAGATTCAATATCTTCCATCTTAACCAGACCTATACGGGAAAGGATGAAAGGCTTAATATAGGACCCAAAGGTTTCACGGGAGAAAAATACGGAGGAAGCACTTACTGGGACACGGAAGCTTTCGCTCTTCCATTCTTCCTGAAGACAGCTGATCAGAACGTGGCTCGTAATCTGCTAATGTACAGGTATAAGCATCTGCAGCGCAGCATTGAGAATGCTGAAAAGCTGGGCTTCAGAAATGGTGCAGCCTTGTACCCTATGGTCACCATGAACGGTGAGGAGTGCCACAACGAATGGGAAATCACCTTCGAGGAAATACACAGGAACGGCGCAATAGCTTTCGCGATCAATAATTATATCAGACATACAGGTGATATTACCTATATGGCAGATTATGGACTTGAAGTTCTTATAGGCATATCCCGTTTCTGGAGCCAGAGAGCTTCCTGGTCAGAAGATAAGAAGAAATATGTCATTCTCGGGGTCACGGGCCCCAATGAGTATGAGAACAATGTAAACAACAACTGGTATACAAACACTCTGGCTGTCTGGACATTATCATATACCATCAGCAACCTTGAACTGCTGAGGAAGGAGAACAAAGCCAAATATGACAGGATAGCCGGAAAAACAAATTTTGAGTTCACAAAAGAAACTGGACTTTGGAAGAAGGTGATTAAAGACATCCACCTGCCGTTTGATAAGGAGAGGAAGGTATTCCTTCAGCAGGATGGATTCCTCGATAAGGAACTTATGCCTGCGGAAAAGATTCCTGCCGGTGAACGACCTATAAACCAGCACTGGTCATGGGACAGGATACTGCGCTCCTGCTTCATCAAGCAGGCTGATGTGCTCCATGGATTATATCTGTTTGAAGATAAATATGATCTGGAAACTATAAGACGCAATTTTGATTTCTATGAACCTATAACGGTTCATGAATCATCATTATCGGCGTGTATCCACTCTATCCTCGCTTCAAGGATAGGTAATATTAAAAAAGCCTATGAGCTTTACCTGAGAACCGCCCGGCTTGATCTTGATGATTACAATAATGAAGTAGCCGACGGGCTTCATATTACAAGCATGGCTGGTACATGGCTGGCTATTGTTGAGGGATTTGCCGGCATGAGGATACTCGACAGCAAGGTACTTATCAATCCTCTTATCCCTGATCAGTGGAAATCATATTCATATCATGCCAGGTTCAGGGGAGTTCTTTTCGAAGTGAAGCTGAATCATAAAGCCATAGCTATTACGAATCTTTCTTCCAAAGCTTTGAAAATCGTTATTTTTGGAAAAGAATACCTGGTTTCAGGCAAGGAAGTGAAAGAAGTCAAAATAATAAAGAAGTAAAGCTCAACCCGAATAATCATGGAAAAAATACTTGTTATCCTCCTGACAGTATGTATGATACTGGCTCTTACTGTTGCAGGATGCTCTTTCCTGTCTAAAAAGAAAGAGCTTAAACCATTTGTCTCTGAGGCAATACATCCGGAATGGACAGAAAAAATGGTTGTCTACGAAGTAAATGTAAGACAATACACTGATGAGGGAACCCTGGAGGCATTTGCGGCGCATCTGCCAAGGCTTAAGGCACTCGGAATAGATGTTTTATGGTTAATGCCGACTTTCCCTATCGGAGCTGTTAACAGGAAAGGGGAGCTTGGCAGCTACTATTCAGTAAGGGATTATATGGATGTAAATCCTGAATTCGGAACCATTGAGGATATGAAAAATGTGATCGATAAAACCCATGAACTGGGAATGTATGTCCTGCTCGACTGGGTGCCAAACCATACCTCATGGGATAACCGGCTTACCATTGATCATCCTGAATGGTATGCAAAAGATTCCTCAGGAAAATTCACACCTCCGATAGGCACCGACTGGACCGATGTTATTCAGCTTGACTGGTCGCAGAAAGGACTCCATGATTATATGATAGATGCCATGAAATACTGGGTCAATACGGGAGTAGACGGATTCAGGGTCGATCATCCGCACAATACACCGAAAGAATTCTGGGAAAGAGCAAAAACAGAACTAAGCCGGATCAAACCTGTGCTTATGCTTGCTGAGCATGAAGGACCGGGCTTTTTCATGGAGAAGGGGTTCGACATGAATTATGCATGGGAGATGCATCACCTGATGAACAGAGTGGCGCAAAGGAAAGACAGCGCAAATGCCATCATGAAGTATTTTGAAAGGGAGAAGGCAATGTACCCGCAAAATGTTTACCGCCTGATGTTCCTTACAAATCATGATGAAAACTCCTGGGCCGGAACAATAGACTCTCTCATGGGTGATGCCCAGCAGGTTTTCGCCACCCTGATATTCACTGCCCGGGGTGTCCCCCTGATCTACAGCGGACAGGAAACATGCCTTGACAGGAGGCTCAAATTCTTTGTGAGGGATACGATTGACTGGGATGCCTGTGACCTCACATCATTCTATTCAGATCTCATTAAGCTTAAAAAGGAAAACAAAGCCTTATGGAACGGGACTTCAGGTGGGGCAATGAATACAATCAAAACCAGCAATAAAGACAAAATATTTGCATTCTGGCGTGAGAAGGATGACAACAGGATTGTGGTATTTCTGAACCTGACCAGGAAAAGTGTATCATTCAAGCCGGTTTTGAAAGGTCTTGAGGGGGAGTATACAGATTACTTTACAGATGAAAAAGTCACCCTGCCATTAAGTGTAAAACACACACTTAATCCATGGGGGTATAAGGTAT
>CAZGGZ010000026.1:22537-24381 GCA_964525415.1 uncultured Rikenellaceae bacterium
AACCCTCGGATTTCCAAAATTACTCCTGCTGACAGCACTAATCAGCAATGCCATCTCAGCTCAGAATATTGAACGTGTGGAACCGCCTGTGTGGTTCACAGGAATGAAGGAAACAGCCTTGCAGCTGATGGTTTATGGCAAGGATATAAGTACATTTAATGTGGCCACGGAATATCCTGGGGTTAAGATCACGACCCTGGTAAGGACAGGGAATCCCAACTACCTTTTTGTAAACCTTGATATAAGCAGCAGCACAGTACCAGGTAATGTACGACTCACTTTTGTGCGCGGAAAACAGAAACTGACGCATGATTATCCTCTGATGGAAAAGCCTTCCGGAACGGCTAAAGGATTTGATGCATCCGATGTGATCTATCTTCTTATGCCTGACCGTTTTGCCAATGGCGATCCCTCAAATGATAATACGGATGTCATGCTTGAAAAGGCAGACCGTACCAATCCAAACGGTCGTCATGGCGGAGATCTGAAAGGTATTTATGATCATCTGGATTATGTAAAAGAGCTGGGTGTCACAGGGATATGGCTTAATCCTTTCCTTGAAAACAATCAGCCTGCATACTCCTATCACGGGTATTCAATAACTGACCTTTACAAGGTTGATCCGCGTTACGGCACAAACGAGGATTTTAAAAACCTGGTCTCAAAGGCGCATAGCATGGATCTGAAACTAGTTATGGACATGATATTCAATCATATAGGATCAGGCCACTGGTGGATGAAGGATCTGCCCTCGGAAGACTGGATACATCAGTTCAGCACATTCACCCGCACTAATTACAGGGTGTCAACCAACATGGATCCTTATGCTGCAAAGAGCGATGCTTACCTGTCGGAAAAAGGATGGTTTGACAGTACAATGCCCGACCTCAACCAGGATAATCCGCTTGTTGAAACCTACCTGATACAGAACAGCCTCTGGTGGATTGCTTACTTTGGTATTGACGGAATCAGAATGGATACCTATCCTTATCCAGAGAAAAATATGATGTCAAGATGGGCTGCAAGAGTTACTGACGAGTTTCCCGGTTTCTTCATCGTAGGTGAGGTATGGTTCCAGCAGGAAGCGTCTACAGCTTACTGGGCCCTGGACAAAGTGAACAGTGACGATTACAGGTCAAACCTTCCTTCTGTAACCGATTTTCCTCTTTCTCTTGCCACTCACAGGGCATTCAATGAACCTGATAACTGGACTGACGGACTTGCAAGATTTTACCTTATACTTTCCCAGGATTTCCTCTATCCCGATCCTTTCCGCAACGTTATTTTCCTTGATAATCACGACCTGACCAGGTTCTTTACCCAGACAGGCATGAGGCTTGATATTTATAAAATGGCTCTTTCATTCATACTTACTACCAGGGGAATTCCTCAGTTTTACTATGGAACCGAGATTGTTATGGAAGGCGATAAAAACCGTGGTGACGGATTCCTTAGAGGTGATTTTCCGGGAGGATGGCAGGGAGATATAAAAAATGCATTTACCGGAAAGGAGCTGACAGCGACAGAGAAAGAAGCATTTGATTTTACAAAAAAGATGCTAAACTGGAGAAAAGGCAAAGAGGTTATACACTCCGGAAAACTTAAACAGTTCATTCCTGAAAATGGTCTTTACGTATATTCACGGTATAATGAAAAGGAGAGCGTATTGGTCATCCTTAACAATAATGAAAAGGAAAGTGTTACAATAAAAAGAGACAGGTATGCCGAAGTTTTTGAAGGCTTTACAAATGGGTACGATATTATCTCCGGGTATAATGTTAATGACCTTACATCATTCAAAATAGGACCAAAGACAGCTATGATACTGGAGTTGAAATAGAATC
>CAZGGZ010000026.1:24481-39443 GCA_964525415.1 uncultured Rikenellaceae bacterium
ACCTTCAAAGGAATGGGATTTCAGGTCATTTTACAAACCTGAAGAAAATCCGATAATCCAGGCAGATTCATCATTCAGCTTTATTGATCCGGTTAAGAACGAGGTGGTGAAATGGCAAAAGGCTGATGTTTTTAATCCTGCAGCAATTGTCAGAGACAATAAGGTATATTTACTTATACGATGTGAGGATAATCCGGTTGCCCATTTGGGCGGACGGACTTCCAGAATTGGTTTGGCATATAGTGATGATGGGATACATTTCACAAAATATCCAACACCTGTTTTATATCCGGATTCTGGTGAATACATGCTATATGATTATCCCGGCGGATGTGAAGATCCAAGAATTGTTCAAACCAGCGATTCCTTATATATGTTAACATACACTTCCTGGAATTATAAAACCGCCCGTTTGAGTGTGGCATTTTCGAAGGATTTAATTGTCTGGGAAAAGAAAGGACCTGCATTCGCCAAGGCATATGATGGAAAGTTTTTGAACACATGGTCAAAATCAGGTTCTGTTGTTACTAAGCTTGAAAATGACCGGCAGGTTGCTGCACAAATAAATGGAAAATACTGGATGTACTGGGGGGAGCAATTTATCAACCTTGCCTGGTCAGATAACCTGATCGACTGGTTTCCTTTACTGAATGAAAGGGGAGAACTTAAAGAATTGGTCAGACCACGTGTAAAAAAGTTTGACAGTAACCTTGTAGAATGCGGACCTCCCGCATTAATGACCAGTGAAGGAATTGTCTTGTTCTATAATGGCAAGAATGCTGAAGGAGAAAATTCTGATAGTTCTTTGCCTGAATCTACCTATTCAGTAGGGAAAGTTGTTTTTGATACTGAAAATCCTGAAAAAGTAATCTATCGTACTGATACTTGTTTATTAAAACCTACCTTACCCCATGAGGTTTCCGGACAATATTCAGCAGGAACGACTTTTGCCGAGGGACTTGTTTATTTTAAATCAAAATGGTTTCTATATTATGGAACAGCAGATTCCTATGTTGGTGTTGCAATTTCGGAATAGGATTCTTGTTACTTTGACAATTGGAATATTTGCAGATTTCCATCATTCACTGCAGCAATCAGATATTGTTTTCCAAGAATCTTAATATCAAGTATTCTCCTTGCATCTCCTTTAACTATAAAGTCACTTTGCACCGGCATCAATGTTTTATATCCACGAATTGAGTCGCCAAGCAGAATCCAGCCATAACTTGCGTCATAACGACCAATAGCGGGTATGACCGAATAATTGTTACCGACAAGAACAATATCCAGGATTCCATCCCGGTTAAAATCAGAAACAGAAACATCGCGGACAGGTGAAAACTGAGCTTCAATGGGAAGCTTATTTATCTTAAATGTTCCATCTCCATTATTTAAAAACAGACAGCTTTCTAACAATACTAATTGTTTCAGAATGGATTGATCGATGAGATTTTTCCCAAATATATCAATGATTGTTTTCCCTCCAAAATCAGAATAGCTTTCGTACTTTTTCCCCAGAACAGTTATCTGTCCGGCTAACTCATCCAAAGAGGCAACTGGATAACTGATGCCATTCTGATAAGAGCAGATCACCTGGTCAATCAAACCATTGTTATCAAAATCATTCAGATACATTTCGACCGGTTCCTTGACCGAAGCTTTCAGCAATGAGTTAAGCCCAAGATTTCCTCCGATTAAATCCATATCTCCATCCATGTCAACATCAGCAGCCCTGATACAACTCCACCATCCTGACGTTTCATCCAGCCCTGCTGTGCTGGTCACATCAGTAAAATGCCCATTATTATTTTGGAACATACAGATCTTCATCCATTCACCAACCAGTACCAGATCAGAATCACTATCCTTATCAAAATCAATCCAGCATGCATCAGTAACCATACCAATGTTTCTGATACTGGCTGCTATGGAATCTGTAACGTCATTAAAGTGTCCATGCCCGTCGTTTTCAAGCAGGAACTGATCAGGTGATAATCCGTAAGCTCCGGGTACAGACCTGGAACCCACAAACAAATCGAGGTCGCCATCTTTATCAAAATCACAAGGCTGTACACATGATCCGTTGTGGGACATGAATGGTAAAGCTCCTCTTTCGCTCTTTTTAAATCCTCCATAGCCATCGTTTATAAGCAGCAGGTCAATCAGCAACGGATTTCCGGCAGGTACTTCATTGCCTCCCCTTACTATATAAAGATCCATATCACCATCGCCGTCAGCATCAAAAAAAGATGCATCCACATCATCTGTGAAATGTACCTCTTTAAAGAAAGACAAATCCGAAGGCTTAAAACTACCGTTATTTTGCTGAATGAATATTTCAGATTTCTGTCCTTTTGCCCCGCCTGCAAAGAGATCTTCAATCCCGTCACCGTTTATATCACTGACAGCCAGTGCAGGACCCTCAGCTGACAAGCTAAGCGGAATCAGACTTTCACGATAAAAATCAACATAACTGTCTTCCATATGTCTGAACTCGAGACCAGGAATAAGGGCAGGAGAAAAGAGCTTTGCAATTTCTTCTTTGCCAGTATTGTTTCTTACAGGGTTTAAGGCATTTATCATTTCAAGAGTGATAGTTTTATCAGCCTGAACACCTTTTATGGTTTGTGAGGACAGATCCGGCCAGCGGACTGCAATTGAATCAATCAGTTTTTCGCTTCCCAGACCAAAATGTAACACTTCAGAAGTAGCGGATAAAAATCCCCTTGTTGGAAATTGCTCAGCAACCTGTTTTTTACCATTATAAAATAATGTCACCCTGGCACCTATTCCTTTTGTATTCAGTCCTGATCCCTTCAAAGCCACAGACAGGAAGTGGTTTTCAGGCTTTGATGAAGAATTATTTCTGAAGATAAACGCATAGTCGTTGATATTATTAACTATAAGATCAAGATCTCCGTCATTGTCAAGATCAGCATAAGTTGATCCGTTTGAATAGGACCGTTCATCAAAGCCCCATTCCCGTGCCATATTTGTGAAAGTAAGATCACCGTTATTTCTGAATATATAATTGACATTCGGATACAATGGCATTTTCTCATACAGTACTTTATCCGATATATCGCTGTTATCCTTTGAAGGGAAATATCTGTTTCCCCCGGTTAGAAACTTAATATAGTCCAGATCATTTGCCCTCCGGTAGATACCGTTTGTTATGAAAAGATCTTTCCATCCGTCATTATCCACATCACAGAACAAAGGTGACCAGCTCCAGTCAGTAGAATAAACTCCTGCCAGAAGTCCAATTTCACTGAACATCCCTCCTCCAAGATTAAGCTGCAATGTATTACGTACAAACTGGTAATTGTAGCCATATTGCCGTTTTAATACAAAAAGCTCATAGTCATCTTCCCCTCCCGATTGCTTCCTGATTTTTTCCTCATCCGGCAACATATCAAGGACCATCACATCCAGCAAGCCATCATTGTTAAAATCTCCCACGTCGTTGCCCATTGAAGACCGGCTTGTATGAGCAATACATTCTGTCAGCCGTTCTGAAAAAGTTCCGTTACCATTGTTGATATACAGGTAATCATTCTCGTGAAAATCATTCGAAATATAAATATCCGGGAAACCATCGTTGTTGATATCACAGATGTTCACTCCAAGGCCGTAGCCAATCTGGCTGCTGTATATTCCGGCCTGATGGGTAACTTCCCGGAAAACTCGTTTTCCATCCAATTCGTCATTTCTATACAATCTGTCACCAGCGCGTTCATCAAAATCATGACGAAGTTCTGCACCCCCATAACTGTATGAAGTATGCACCGAATGGTTGAGAAGATACATATCAAGATCGCCATCCAGATCATAGTCAAAAAAGGCCGCCTGAGTGGAAAAACCCTGAAAATCAAGTCCGTAATCGTTGGCAGCTTCTTTGAAGGTCAGGTTCCCGTGATTAATGAATAATTGGTTTTTCCCATGATAGCTCTTATAATTTCCGACCTGGCAAACATATATATCAAGGAAACCATCACCATTCACATCTGCCATTGTGACACCGGTTTTCCAGTCACCTGTTCCCGCTACTCCTGCCTTCCCGGTAATGTCCTCGAATTTTAATTTTCCCTTATTCAGGTAAAGCTTATTCAGGTTTTGATTTGAGGTGAAATATAGATCGATCAGTCCGTCGTTGTTGATGTCTCCGGCAGCAACTCCGGCTCCGTTGTTGAAATAAAGATATTCAATAATATTAGATTCCTCTGTCTCAATCAGCTCGTTTATAAAACTGATATGCGTGGCTGAAGGAGGCAGAAGGGTAAATAAATGATCTTTTTCCCCGGATTTACAGGAAAAAACCAGTAAAAGGACAAGCAGGATAAAGCCTGATTTTTTCATTATTCAGTATCACGGGCTTAAAATCTTAAAAACCTGTAACGCATCATTACTGCGTGCAACAATCAGCAATTTGCCGTCTGAGGTATTCACCTCCTCGAAATCCCTGATTTCTCCATCCAGTCGAAATCCTGAAAATTTTGCAGGGACATTGCTAAAGCCTCCTCTGCCGTCACCCGGCAGGAATGATCCATAGCTGGCATCGTAGCGTCCAAATTCCGGTTTTACATTGTGGAGGTTGCCGCCAAGGAGAATATCAAGATTACCATCTGAGTTATAATCACCGGTAGTTGCTGCAAAAACGGCAGAAAACTGCACCTCGGGAGGTAATGGTTTTCTCGTAAAATGCCCTGTTCCATCATTAAAAAACAGTGATGTTTCAAGAAGATATGCATCAAGATGGACGGAATTCTTTAACTGTTCAGTAGAAAAAATATCGGTAATCTGTTGATCCTTGTACATTTGATATTTCGGGTACTTGTTCAGCAATCCCGGTATCTGTCTTGTCAAATCATGTTTTAACGCCACCGGATAAGAAGTATCGCCATCAAAAGCACATACTATCTGTTCTATGTTGCCATTCAGGTCAAAATCGTTCACATACATGCTTACCGGCTTTTCCTGTGAGGCTTTAAACCTTGAGTTTAATCCGCTATTTCCTGCAATAAAATCCATATCCTTGTCACCATCAAAATCGCCTGTGGCCAGACAATTCCACCAACCTTGTGTTTTAACCGGACTAAAAGCATCTTTATCTTCTTTAAACATGCCATTTTCATTTATGAAGACTTTTATAGCCATCCAATCTCCCGTCAGAATCATATCGAGATCTCCATCTCCGTCCAGGTCTTCCCACAACATATCGCGGATCATACCAATACTCAACAGTTCCGGTGCAATCTGAGAGGTCACATCGGTAAAATTCCCTTTGCCATTATTCCTGAGTAAATAACCATTACAAGGTACTCCGTAAGCAAATGGCTTCAGACGAATACCGACAAATAAATCCGCTACTCCGTCCTTATCAAAATCTGCAGCTCGTATGCAGGAAGAACTCTCATATTTTCCTGCCGGCAAAATCTGGCCGGACTTGACAAATTTTCCTTTACCGGTATTTATATACAAACGATCGCTTAATGCCGATGAACTCTCAGGTAATTCATTACCTCCGCTGGCTACATACAGATCCAGATCTCCATCTCCATCTGCATCGAACATAGCACAATCTATATCCTCAGATATCTTGTCCTCTTCAAATAATAGCTTGTCAATCGATTCAAACGTACCATTTTTATGTTGTATCATCAAAGATCCAGGCTGACCTTTGGCACCACATAGATATATATCATCCAGTCCGTCTCCGTTTACATCTCCTTTGCACATTCGCGGCCCTTCAGTCGACAACATCTGGAAGAGGAGGGGTTCCCTCTCAAAATCATTGAAATCATTCTCTTTATGAATAAAATTAATAATATTATTCTTACTAATATCTTCAAAGAAATCACTTTTAGAACTTACAGAATCTACTAAGTGAAGTGACATTTTTATGGCGTCTTTCTGATATAAAGTCAGAATCTGATCTGTTTTTATATCGGTCAAAATTGTAAAGCGGTCATCAGGCCATTCAATAATCAGAGAGTCTACCATAGTTAAAGGGCCCAGACCCAGATTGGGCCGCGGATCGACTGTTGATAAATATCCACGCATCGGCATTTGTTCGAGATAGATAAATTCCCCATTATGTTTGACTGTTACCTTGGAACCAATTGCAGCAGTATTTCCGGACTCCCCTTTTAAAACCACTTTCAGGTAATGATTATCCGGCAGCTGATGATCTGTTTCGTTGCGGTAAATAAACATTGGCATATTGACATTATTAACAACCAGATCCAAATCGCCGTCGTTATCAAGATCACCATAGGCTGAGCCGTTTGAAAAACTCGGGGCATCCAGTCCCCATTCGGTTGCTACATTCTGAAACTTGTATTTTCCTATGTTTTTAAAGGCATAATTGGAGATTTTAACGGACGGAATAGCATCAATAAGTGTTTTATAATCAACATTGTTACCCGATATAATAGATAAGACCATATCACGGTTTGAAAAAAATTGTATATAATCCTGATCAGTAAGGTCCTTATAAATGCCATTTGCTTCAAAAATATCCTTCAACCCATCATTGTCGAGATCCGCAATCAAAGCACCCCAGGACCAATCGGTAGCTGAAACTCCGGCTAACCTCCCGATTTCGCTGAAAGTACCGTCTGCGTTGTTTAGTTGCAATACATTCCTTGTAAACTGGGAGTGATAACCATAATCAAGGTTGAATTTGTAATTTTCCCAATTATCAAATGTTGTTTTTGTTTTTAAGCGATCGTTGTGCTCAGGCAGCATATCGGTTGCAAAAATCTCCGGATAATGATCATTATTTATATCTGCCATATCTCCTCCCATAGAAGCTGCAGAGATAGATCTCATAATATCTACCAAAGATTCCTTAAATGTCCCGTCGTGATTATTTATGTAGAGATAATCGCGTTCAAAAAAATCGTTTGCCACATAAATATCCATCCAGCCATCCTGATTAATATCCCCGATTGTAACACCCAGGCCAAATGCTATTGTGCTTCCATAGATTCCAGCTTCGACACTGACATCAGTAAATCTGTTTATATCGTTTCTTAAAAGCTTATGCCCTCCCAGAGAATCCCTGACAAAACGCTGATTCTCTTTAAGGTTAAAACTGCCAATTGCTTTTGGAAAGTTTTTTAAGAGATACATATCAAGGTCGCCGTCCTTGTCGTAATCAAAAAATATCCCCTGGGTAGAATTACCGTGTTCATCTATTCCGTATTCTTTTGCTTTTTCCCTGAATGTAAGATCACCATTATTAATGTACAATTCATTCCTGCTTTGAACTCCATCTGCATTACCCGATTTACAAACATATATATCCGTCCACCCGTCTCCATTTACATCCACAAAGCTGACCCCTGTCGACCATCCTTCTCCTTCAATACCTGCCCGTTGCGATATGTCTTCAAACCTGAATTTCCCCATATTCATATAGAGCTTATTAGTACCCATATTAGATACCAAAAACATATCGATCAGACCATCATTATTCACATCGCCTAAAGCCACACCAGCTCCATTGTAGAAATTACGGAACGTGTATATATTGAACTTATTCTTAAGCTGCACATCGTAATCCAGATGATTTATAAAATCAGCATGTGTTACATCAGCAGGCATAAGGGTAAAGATTTTATTCACGGACTTCTCCCCTGACTGTCTTCCACAGGCATAAAAGAACAATGGCATCAATAGCCAGATAAACTTTATTAAAGCTCTGTTTGAATTCACTGATCTAATCATCCTTTTTTTCTAACTTTTTGGAGATATCTTTTTGAATATCTCCTATTATGGAGGTGGAATCGGTTAACTCCTTTTTTACCAGCATGTCTGTATATACAGCCCACACGTGCAAATCATCTTCTTTGAATATTGAGATACGTCTGTTCCCGTTCACCTTAATATAAGCTATTCCCCTTTCAGGATGCTTCACTTCAATAAATCCATCTCCGTACATCTTCCTGAACCAGTTCAGTACATCAATCTGGAGACTATCGGAAGATAACTTGTTATTCCATGGAGCCCATCCATTGTAAGAAAACCGTACCGGCATCTCATAAATTTTGCCAAGCACAAATTCCGGATAAAAATCCATAATGCCCGGATATTTCAATTCATTTTTTATTTGATATTCAACCGTCGTGTTCCGTGGACCTTGTCTGATCACACCCTGCTGGTTAAGCGCCCAGCAACGCGTATAGAATTCCTTTTCAGGCATCCCAAGGTATAATCCCATGAATAATGAATCATATCTTACTCCGCTGGCAAGCTCCCGCTTCAATAGTTTGTCGTACTTTACTTTTGGTGAACATCCGGGAATGACACATACTGAAATCAGGAGTGGTATGAGCCATAAAATTATTTTCTTCATAGTTTTTTCAATATTTATAAAATTGTAAATTATCATTATTTCTTGCAACTGTAATTATGCGGCTTCCTTTAATATTGAAAATCTTCAGATCACGTATCTCTCCTTTAATGCAAAAACCCGATATCCCGGGAGAAACGGACTTACATGTTCCATCAGAGTTTCCTTTTAGAAAGAGACCATAACCGGCGTCATAAATTCCTGTTTCAGGCTTGGCCCTGTACTGATTTCCTCCAATGATGATATCACAGATTCCATCATGATCAAAATCATCGGCAGCTATTGCAAAAACAGGTGAAAACTGCGCTTCAACAGGAAGGGGAGTCAGGTGCAAGGATCCATTACCGGTATTGATCATCACACAACTCTCCAGGGATTTAACATTTAATGTAACTGACCGCTTCAGAACTTCATCTGAGAAAATATCCTCAATGGCTGCCTCCTTATAATCATCAAATTTCTTATACTTAATTCCCAGTGAAGGAATCTGCTTTACCAGATCATCCTTCATTGCTACCGGATACGATTTGTCACCATTGTAAGAACAGATGATCTGCTCAATGGTACCATTCAGATCAAAATCATTCACGTACATTGTTACCGGTTGTTTTTCTGAAGCTTTAAAACGCGAATTCAATCCATGATTACCCAGTATAAAGTCAACGTTTCCGTCCCCGTCCAGATCTTTTGCAGCAATCGTATGCCACCAGCCTTCCGTATTTGATAAGCCAAACTTTTCGGATTTATCAGTAAAGATCCCATGATCATTAATAAATATCTTTACAGGCATCCAGTCTCCCACTATCAACATGTCCAAATCTCCATCATTTTCCACATCGGCCCATGTCATATCCGTGATCATGCCAATTTCTGTCAATCCTGGAGCAGCTTTTCCTGTTACATCTGAAAAATTACCATGTCCGTCATTATTCAGCAGATAACCATTTACAGGCAAGCCATATTCAAACGGGCGTAAACGAATACCGACAAACAGGTCAATATCACCATCTTTGTCAAAATCTGCAGGTTGTACACAGGACGAGCTCTCATATTTCCCCGCAGGTAAAATCTGCCCCGATCTGATAAATTCTCCTTTGCCATTGTTTATATACAATCGATCGCTCAAAGCCGATGAACTCGATGGAAATTCATTACCTCCGCTGGCCACATATAAGTCTAGGTCTCCATCACCATCAGCATCAAAAAAAGCACAATCTGTGTCTTCCGATATTTTGTCTGCTTCAAACAATTTCTCATTTGTTCTTTTAAAATCTCCCCTTGCATCCTGTACAAACAAAGCCCCGGGATAATCTTTTGCACCACAAATAAACAGGTCATCACGCCCATCACCGTTTACATCGCCGAAAGCTATATGAGGTCCTTCATTAGATAACATCTGAAATAACAACCTGTCGCGTTCAAAATCATTGAAATTGTTCTCGTTATGCTTAAAATCAAGTCCTCCGGTATATTCTGTTTCCCGGAAAACAGGAGCTTGTTTCTTCTCTGAAGTAACCAATATACTGTTCGCCGCATCTTCCTGATCCAATTTTAAAAACTGATTTACAGCTACATTGTGTAAGACAGTGCACCTGCCGTCAGGCCAGTTCACAACCATGGAATCAATTGAAGAGGCAGCCCCTAGTCCAAAATGAAGCCGGTTATCGACGGTGGACTGAAACCCACGCATGGGTATAAGTTCCTGATAATTTATTTTCCCATCGTAATAGAGTGCAACACTGGAACCAATGGCGGCTGAATTTTTCCCGGAACCGAGTAAGGTTATCATAAGAAAATTTGTTTCCGGTTTTCTGTTTGTTTCATTCCTGTATATAAAAGGCGGCATATTCACATTGTTCACTACCAGATCCATATCTCCATCGTTATCAAGGTCTGCGTATGCAGCTCCATTTGAAAATGAAGGTGTATTGAGGCCCCATAATTCTGATAAGTTCGTGAAGGTGAGATTCCTGTTGTTATGAAATGCATAATTCGGAACCTTTACAGATGGCATCATGTCGATTATTCTCAGGATAGCTTTTTCCTCAGTTTTTATCATTGACCTCATGGCAGTTGGATTTGAATAGAAATCGAGATAGTCCCGGTCAAGTAAATCCTTAAAGATTCCGTTGGCAACAAAAATGTCTTTCCATCCATCATTGTCAAGGTCAAAAATCAATGCCCCCCAGCTCCAGTCGGTTGCACTTACTCCGCTCAGCCTTCCTATTTCACTGAAAGATCCGTTACTGTTATTAAGCTGAAGCACATTCCTTGCAAACTGATGGTGATAGCCAATGGTGACTTTCTTAAAGTATGTTTCCCAGCTCTCAAAAAGTGCTTTTGTCTTCAGTCGTGTGTTCCCTTCGGGAGTCATTTCTGTGGCAAAGATCTCAGGCCATGTATCATTGTTTATATCTGCAATATCTGCTCCCATGGCGCCAGCGCTTATCTCACGAATCTGGTCTTCGAGCGATTCTGTAAATGTGCCATCACAATTGTTGATATAAAGGTAATCGCGTTCAAAAAAATCATTCGAAACATATATATCCATCCATCCATCATGGTTCACATCTCCGACGCTCACTCCAAGGCCAAATCCAATCTTACTGCCATATATGCCGGCTTTTTCACTGACATCAGTAAAATGGCCGTCATCATTCCGGTATAATTTATTACTTCCCAGGGTATCACGAATCATCCGCTGCCCTGGTTTGATGTCATATTCACTAACCGATTGAAAAGAATTGTTAAGAAGATAACAATCCAGGTCCCCGTCGCGGTCATAATCAAAAAACGATGCATGGTTCGACAATCCCATATCTGCAAGTCCGTACTCAGCAGCTTTTTCTGAAAATGTCAGATCTCCGTTATTTATAAACAATTCATTGTGCCTGTGTTCACTTTTCGGATTACCCGATTTGCATACATAAATATCCAGCCATCCATCACCGTTAACATCAGCAATGCTTACACCTGTTGACCATGCTCCAGAGCATGCCACCCCGGCTCGTTCAGTAACATCCTCAAAGACAAAATTTCCTTTGTTGATGTAAAGTTTATTTTCCACGAGGTTGCCGCAAAAATAGATATCAGGTAAACCATCATTGTTAAAGTCTCCCACACCTGCTCCTGCACCATTATAAAAATTTCTGTATGTATAAGTGTTTAATTCTTCAGTATATTCCAGCTGGTTGATAAAACCAATATGGGTTTTTGTGCTGTCAAGAAGTGTGAACAATTGAGAATTCTTATTACCATGCTTCACTATATTGCATGACAATAACAGAATGGATATCAATAGTATCAACCCGGCTGAATTACCTCTGAATCTCAAATATGCCATATTATGATGCAAGCTTTTTGACAATTGATTTCTGCATATCTTGTTAATTAACCCATCTCCAGACCCTTTCCTTTTTATTTACCCCTCTCCCAAGGGGGAGGGGCTAATACATTGTATGACATCTAGTTACCCCCTTCTCCCCTGGGAGAAGGGGACAGGGGGATGAGGTAGAAAAGAAAGAGAGCAAGCAAATATAATACTTGCCTGCTCTCATTATAGTATTTGTTCAGATATTATTACTAATAACCCGGGTTTTGGGTGAGATTTGGGTTAGCAGAAATTTTATCCTTGTGAACCGGGAACAGGTTAGTGTGTGTTCCGGAAACGATAACATCACCGGTATTATAATATGGGAGAGCCCATTTTGCAACGTCAGTATAAACTCCCCAACGGATCATAGCCTGGCGTTTACTTTTCTCAAAAGCCAGCTCACGCCCCATTTCATTGAATAATTCTCCGCCGGAAACAGCAGCACCTGCCATATCAAAACTCAACTTGCCGTCTAAAGAAGTCAGATTTGCAACACCAGCCCGTGCTCTGATCTGGTTTACCAATGCTAATGCACTGGCATCTGTAGCACTAAGGCTCTTACGCCATAGGGCTTCTGCTTTCATCAAAAGAACATCTGCATAACGGAATACAGCATAATCATTGCTCATGTTTTGCAAACCTCCCATTTCAAATTCCCATTTACCGATTCTTACACCTGCCTGACGCAATGCCTGAGGACCCAGTTCATTGATCTGTGGTTGAGTTGATCCTATACTTCCGAAATTAAGAGGTTTTCCATCAGGATCTCCAAGTAGCGGAGCCGGCAAACGGGTAAGATTTGGCGCCTCAAATCCGTCGTCCGTTAAAACTACTCCGGCACTTGAGTACTGATAACCTGCAATAAAGTTGCCGCGTTTGATTGACGGACCTGCCAGTGTACCTGGTTCACCTTTTCGAATATCGTTATCTGCGTACGAATTGTAAAATTCCTCCAGTGAACAGAAACCATTCCACGGCTGAGCAGCCAGGTTATATGTTGCCTGATTGAGATAGCTCAGTGTCTGCATAACAAGATTAAATCCCTGGTAGAATACCTTGTCATAAGGTATGGCAAAGATGAATTCTTTGGATCCGGAATTGTTCACATTGAAATTTGCAAAATAATTACTTTCCAGTGAATATTTACCCGAGTTGATCACCTCGTCGCAAGCAGCAATCACTTTGTCCCATTGTGCGGTGCCGGTATAAACCTTTGCATTCAGGTATAATTTAGCCAATAAAGTTTGTCCTGCATAATAATTCATACGTCCGTAAGTAGTTCCGTCAACAGCTGTTGATAGTTTTGGAACAGCTGTTTCGAGATCGCCAACGACAAACGCGTACACATTTGCTCTGGTTTCAGTGCTGGGTGTTGCTTCTGCTCCGGCAAAATCAGTCACAAGCGGAACATTGCCGTACATATCAATTAATTGCCAGTAAAAGAAACCTCTTACTGTCTGGAGTTCTGCAATATATGCATCAGCAACACTCTGTTCAACCGCTCCGTCAGTTACAAGAGTCTGGAATTGATAGATCAGGCGGTTTGCGGTATTAACACCATTAAACCCGAAATTCCATGCGTTGCTCATTACACCATCTTCTTTTGTCCATGAATGTAAATGCAGCCTTCTCCAGTTACCGCCATCATCCCAGTCCTGTCCCCTCGTTGGCGCAGTCATTTCATCTGTAGTCATTTCCTGTAATTGCTGTGGAGTATCTGCAGCATAATTTCCGAATTGAGTATATGCAGCACCTAATGCCGATATAAACTCTTCTTCTGTCTGGAAGAAATTAGAAGGCGCAACGTCACTATATAGTTCTTCATCGAGATTAGTGCATGACTGACTAAGAGCTGCAACGATAAACAAACCTATCGGGAGAAATAGTAATTTCTTCATTTTATTTCTTTCTTTGGTTTTCATATATTATTCATTTTCAATTTTAAAAAACAATGTTTGCACCAAAAGACACTGTTCTGGTCCTCGACCAATAAGCTCTTCTGTCGATACCAGGTGCAAGCGCATTCGCACTAAAGCTACCTTCGTAAGCCTGATTATCTGAATCATCTCCGTATCTGGGGTTTGGATCCACGCCTTTATATTTGGTAACATAAAATAAATTATTACCGGCAGCATATATCCTTATTTTATTAAATGCTGTACTTTTTGACATATTAAAGGTATAGCCCAGACTCATGTTATCAAGAGAAAGAAAATCAGCCTTTTCAACATGACTGCTGTTAAAAACGCCTGAAGAGTTATTCAGAAGGGTTCCGGTCGTAGCATTCCTCATATCTGTTGCAGTCTTAGGCAGGTTATATGATCCTATTACTTTGGGCACCTCATAGAAAGCACGGAAAGAATTTATCAGGCTATGTCCGAATACGCCACGGAAAAAGACATTAAAATCGATGTTCTTATAAGTAAGGTTATTGCCAAAACCAAACAAGAATTTAGGTAAACCGTTTCCGGCAATTATTCGATCCTTGGGATCAATTGTTCCATCCTCATTAACATCTTCAAGGACAAGGTTGCCGCTTTCGTCAATTTCCACAAATTGATATGCCTGTATCTGACCGATAGGCTTGCCTTCCTCTGCTCTGATCAATGGCACCTGGTTTTGTCCGGGTGAGCCCATGTTCTCAATGTCACGGACCCCATATTTCAGGTCAGCACCGTTATATGTACCTGAGAGTGAAACCAGCGTGTTTTCAAGATTATATGAAGGTGTAAAACTCAAGCTGTAAGAGAAATCTGCATTCTGTATGGCATTCCAGTCAACAGACAATTCCAGACCGCTGCTTTTTATCTCGCCGAGGTTAAGCCAGGCCGTACTATAAAGGTTTGGTGGCACCGGAACCTCATACTGGAATAATAAATCTGTTGTTGTTCTTGTGTAAAAGTCAAATGCACCGGTAATCCTGGATTTGAGCAATGAAAAATCAAATCCCACGTCTATTTCAGATTTCTTTTCCCATTTAAGGTCTGCATTGGCATTGCTGACAGGTGCATAGGCAGGACCAAATTTTCCATTATAGTAGAAATTGCCTGAAGGTCCCAGACGAAGTAATGAAATATAACTATCTCGTGGCTGGTTTCCTGTCACACCATAATTAGCACGCACTTTAAGGTTGTCAATAATATCGATGTTAATCACTTTGGCTAAATCCACTCCGGCACCAATAGCCGGGAAAAGTCCCCATTTGTTGTCTGCACCAAAGCGTGATGAAC
>CAZGGZ010000027.1:0-13387 GCA_964525415.1 uncultured Rikenellaceae bacterium
CCAATTATTTCCGGGCCCGACCGGGCTTGTATAACTTCAACCGGAAATCTCTATTCAACTGCATCCTCGATGACGAATTATGACTGGGATGTATCATCAGACGGTACAATTACCGCCGGAGGAGGTACAGGAAATCCTTCTGTTACAATTACCTGGGATGATAATGGCCCGCAGACCGTCAAAGTGAATTATATCGACGGGAATGGCTGTACGTCGACAAGTCAAACAACCCTTAATGTTACTGTTATTGATAAACCTCTGCCTACGGATGTTCAGTTTTCAGGAATACTAAGAGAATTTGCCACTTTAACAGCTTCTTATAGTTATGCCCCTGACGTCTGCTTCCCTGAAGTACCTGCAGAAACTGAAATTTCGTGGTACAGGGCAAATAACTCAAGTGGCGGATCTTCTGCGTTGATAGCCACAAAGCCGGGAACAGATAAGACACTGGTCTTATCAGCAAATGAAGAAGGTAAATATATCAGGGTAAAAGTTAAGCTATCGGATGGGGCAACACTCATGACCGGTGTTTGGAGTACAGCCTGGGTAGGTCCGGTAGCAGCAAATGAAATGCCTGAAGCAAATGGGGTTTCAATTTCAGGAACATTAAAGGTAAACAATATTTTAGACGGAATTTATTCTTATTTCGATGCTGAATCTGACCCGGAAGGCGCTACTACTTTTCAATGGTTCAGGGCAAATGACGGATCAGGTTCAGGCTCTGCAAGCATTTCCGGGGCAACTTCACAGACATATACGCTAACAACAAATGACAGGAACAAGTACATAAGATTCAGGGTAACACCTAAAGCCCAGACCGGAACAACACCGGGTGATGCAGTCTACACAGGATGGGTGGGCCCTATAACTGACAATCCGCCAGTTGCTTCCAATGTCACAATAAGCGGTAATGTAAGGGTCTCAAGCGTACTGAACGGAAACTACCAGTACTCTGATACTGAAGGAGATGCTGAAGGATCATCTATATTCAAATGGTATACCGGGACCAGCTCATCAGGAGCCGGATCGGTTGAAATATCAGGAGCAACATCAACCTCTTATCTTCTTACAAACAGTGAAACAGGTAAATATATTGGCTTCTCTGTTACTCCGGTTGCACAACAAGGAACAAGCCCTGGCACTTTGGTTACAACCACAACATGGGTAGGACTTGTATTTAATGATCCACCTTCAGCCACAATTCCAACTGTCACCGGATCATTAAATGTAAACGGATTACTAACAGGCCATTATGTGTACTCGGATATTGAAGGAGATATTGAAAGCGGAACGTTGTATCAGTGGTATTCAGCAACCAGTGCATTGGGAACATATACCGAAATAACCGGTGAAACAAACATTGCCCATGTTATAGACAACATTGAACAGGGCAGATATTTCAAGATATACATCAGACCTGTAGCTGCTACCGGAACAACCACGGGTACCCTGGTTGAAAGCACTGCTTACGGACCGGCAAATTCCCAGCCTGTTGCAAGCAATGTTCAGATCATTTCAGGTACAGCAACCGTCGGGTCCATACTTGAAGGAGATTACGACTTTTCTGATGCTGATCCGGCTGATCCTGAAGGAACAAGCATATTCAGATGGCTGAGGAATGGAACAATCCCCATTACAGGAGCAACTACCCTGACATATGTCGTAACCGCTGAGGATGAAGGATACAGGCTCTCATTCGAAGTTACACCCGTATCATCTTCGGGTTACCCGAGTGCAGGTGCTTCTGTCCAGAGTGCCCAGACAGCCCCGGTTGTGGACACTTCTCCCTTAACACCTGTTGCAAGCCAGGTTTGTATAGAAGGTATAAGAGCTGCCGGACAGATCCTGAGAGGTAAATATTATTACGACTTCTACAAGAGTGAAGGTGTTTCAACTTATCAATGGTACAGAAACGGAATTGCCATTTCCGGGGCTACCGGGATCCAGTACACTCTTCAGCAGATTGAAGATATTGACAGCAATGCTGATATTACTTTCGAAGTCACACCGAGATCATCTAACATCCCTGAAAAAGCAGGGACGCCTGTTCCAAGCTATCCTCTGGCCAGGATCATTATGCCGAAAGACTATTACAGTGTATCCGAAAGCGATGTTGCATTATCGGCAAATGTTCTGGGCGGTGTCTTTTCCGGGACAGGTGTGACAGGCAATATATTCTCTCCAAAAACTGCTGGTTCTGACGGAAGTCCTTATACACTCAGTTATCTGCGCAATGAGACAAATCCGGCGCACAACTGCTCACAACAGGCCTCAAAGCTTGTATATGTAAATCCTAATGTATCATCATTTGTGGGCTTCGACACACTCTATTGCCATGACGGCGGACCTGATGTCATATCTGTAACAGGCGTACCGGCAGGATCGACAATCCTGGGATTCTCCTGTACTGATAATAATGGCATAGTAAGCCAGTCAGGCACTACAGCTACAATTGATCCAGGCAGGATGAGACCGGGAATAGATAAGGATATACTGTTTTTCTCGTATAATCTAAGCGGAACATTCTACCAGATCAGCAAGTCGTTAAGGATTGACTCTGTAGGTACCGAAATGAGGATTCTTAACCTTAATTCAGCTTATTGCCAGAGTGATCCTAAAGAATATATTTCTGTAGAAGGGATATATCCGATTGGCGGGACAGCAACATGGACAGGCGATATCCTTTCAGACACAAAAGCAGGCTCAGCATATGCAGATCCTTCTCTGGGAGCAGCCGGTTCATCCTACCCGGTATTATATCGATACAGATCACCACGAGGATGCTACAGCGGATACCTTTACGACACTGTAGCAATTAATATGTTACCTGATCCTTCCTTTACTCTAAATCCCACATATAATATTGACGGGGGTACAGTAAATCTCGTTCCTGTACAGCCGGGAGGAATTTTCAGCGGCAACGGGGTATCCGGAAACAAGATGTTCCCGGATATTGCCGGACTGGGTGAGCATGAAATTAAATACTCAATTACAGACGCAAACGGATGTTCAGCAAATCTTGGGAAGAAAACCACTATAAGAAAAGCCCAGGGAAGCTTTACGGATATTCCTTCAGTAATATGCTATTCCGACACAACATATATTGTAAAAGTGATCGGTTTACCCGCAAGTGTGACAGTAACCGGATTCACAAATACAAAAAATACACTGGCATATACCATGGGATTCACTTACGCCGATTATAATGTCCCGGCAGCAGGGGAAGGATTTGATACACTGCACTTCTCATATAAATGGGATGGTGTTGATTACAGCATTTCAAAGGCATTAAATGTGGATAGACTCGGACAGGCTGTCATTAAAAACCTTACCTCGGTGGACCTTATCTGTGATAATATGGGGATTTATGAGTTGTTCCCGGAACCAACCGGAGGTGTATTTTCGGGTCCGGTTTCAGGAAATTATCTCAATCCGAAAGCAGGACTTGGACCTGCTATAGTCACCTATACTTATACCAACCAGAAAACCGGATGCAGCATAAGCACATCAGTACCTGTAACGATATACCGAGCTCCAAAAGTGGCTTTTGCACCTGTTGATGTATGCATTGAGGATGATAAAGACACAACTTTTTTCATTAACAATACAACACCATCCAGCATTATTCAAACATGGTTATGGCAATTCACTGATGCCGGAGGAATTAAGACAGACACTGTAAAAGATCCAGGATTCAGGTATACTACCGGGGGATTTCAGAAGATTAAGCTTACGGCAACTACAGTCAACAATTGTTCTGCATCCCTGGATACAACATTCAATTTTGGAATAAGACCTGATGCAGACTTTTATTGGAGAAGAGATTGTATGCATCTGGGTGAATCCTTGATTCTGAGGGACACAACAAAATCAACTTCCCCGATCTTTTCAAGGAGCTGGAAACTTTTCAACGGAGCCGAATTCAGTACTGCTGAAAAAGAAGCAAGTTATCCCAAAACCGATACCGGGTATCTTAAAATTCAGTATATAGTAAGGACCAGCTATGCTAACTGCAATGATACAGTAACGAAAAACGTCTTTATTAAACCAGCAATCAAAGTGCCGCCTGATGGTTATTTTGAGAATTTCGAAGCTGGTAACGGAGGATGGGTTAAAGGAGAAACAGCAGGTAACACATGGTCATTCGGAACGCCTGACAGGGGTGAAATTGACAAAGCAGCATCGGGATTATTTGCATGGTATACCAACTTCAGCTCGAATGAGAACCAGGAATCTTCTTCAATAGTATCTCCGTGCTTTGACTTTACGGTCACTGAAAGGCCGCTTATTAAACTTTTACTGTGGAAAAGGTTTACCAGGGACTTAGACGGAGCATCTTTGCAATACAGGATCAGCGATAACGAAGACTGGCAAAATGTTGGTGCAATAGATGATGGCATTAAATGGTACAACTCTGCAGTTATCAGGGGAAAACCGGGAGGGAATCAGATGGGATGGACCACACGGGGCGATCCTGACACTGCCTGGGTAGAATCAATTCATACAATTGATGAACTGAAAGGCAAATCAGATGTAGTATTCAGAATTGCATACGGATCAGATGGCTCATCACTTGAATACGAAGGTCTTGCTTTTGACGATATCTGGATAGGTGAAAGAAGCAGGAATATACTGCTGGAACATTTTACCAAAATCACTGACATCAACAGCAGCAATGCAAACAAGCTTGTTAACAAAGTTGTCAGTGACAGAAGCGAAGATGTAATAAATATCCAGTATCATACTAACTTCCCGGGATCAGGAATCGATCCTTATTACAATGATAATCCTGGAGATGCAAGTGCCAGGATCCTGTTTTATGGACTGACCCAGGCACCTTATACATTTATTGACGGAGGTACACAAAAAGATTTTGCCTATATGTATTCCTACTCAGGTGAAAATACTGAAATCGATAGTGCCGATGTAATAAAGAGAAGCCTTAAGCCCTCACGATTTGATATCATACTGACAACCGGGATAAATGACGGAGATTTGAGTGTAAGCGGGAAGATCACCGCCCTGGAAAATATCATCGCCGATAATATGGCACTATTCATCGCCGTAACGGAAAAGAAGAATACCCAGCATACCGGCCCTCTGGGAGAAAAGGAATTCTTAAATGTATTCCGGAAATTCATGCCCGATGCTGGCGGCATTATGCTGAAGAACAACTGGACGAAAGGAGAAACCTATACGATATCAGATCAGGTATGGACTATCAGCAAGATCCCTGATTCTTCGGATATTGAGGTTATTTCATTTATTCAGAATACAATTACAAAAGAGGTTTACCAGGCTTTTTCCGTCATACAGCCTGATATCGAGGTAGGAATTGAAAATCCGTCTGGAAGATACGGCAGTGGTTTTATCCTTTACCCCAATCCGGCTGTTAATAAATTAACAGTAAGTTTTGAGGAACCTCTTGCAAATGAGGCTGATATAAGAATTTATGATACGAGGGGAGTTGTTGTGAGGGAATTCAGGGCAGGAGAAGCAATTACTGAATTCGCTATCGACCATCTTAGCCTGAAAGGCGGAATATACCTCGTGAGGATCTCGACAAGAGGCATTAACCTGGGGTTCAAAAAACTGGTGATTAGCGGAGATTAAAACAAATCGATTTTTATCTAAATTTGCCCCCTGTCAGGGAAAACTGAACAAGGGAACCTGATTTATTGTTTATTACTTAACAATCAATAGAGATAAATGAAGAATAAAAAAACTCTCCTGATGATCCTTGACGGATGGGGTATAGGCGACGGTACAAAAACCGATGTGATAAGCTCCGTACCGACTCCGAATATGGATTTTCTGAAGAATAATTATCCAAACTCAAGGCTTTTTGCATGCGGAGAAGATGTAGGGCTTCCTGAAGGACAAATGGGCAATTCTGAAGTGGGACACCTGAACATTGGTGCAGGCAGAATTATTTACCAGGATCTGGTAAAAATAAACCTGGAATGCAAAACAGGGGAGATAAAAAAGAATAAAGTCCTTACTGATGCATTTTCATATGCACGTGATAATAATAAACAGGTCCATTTCCTCGGACTTCTTTCCGACGGCGGCGTTCATTCCCTTGACAAGCACCTTTATTATCTGTGCGATATGACAGGGGAATACGGAATAAAGAGTGTATTTGTTCATGGATTCGGCGACGGCCGCGATACTGATCCCCGAAGCGGCATTGTATATATGAAGAACCTTCTGGATCATCTGAAAAAATCAAACGGCAGGGTTGCATCATTCGTGGGACGATACTATGCGATGGACCGTGATAAGAGATGGGAAAGAATAAAGGAAGGTTATGATCTGATTGTCAGCGGCAAAGGTACCCCGACGACTGACATTATTGATGCCATGCAGAAATCATATGATGCCGGAGTCACCGATGAATTCATGAAGCCTATTGTAGTTGTTGATAAAAACAATAAACCTGCAGGTACAATAAAGGAAGGAGATGTTATAGTTTTCTTTAACTTCCGCAACGACAGGGCAAAGGAGCTCACCATTGCCCTTACCCAGAAAGACATGCCTGAAGCCGGAATGAAGACAATACCATTGCATTATTGTACAATGACACCTTATGATGCAACATTCAAGGGTATTCATGTCATGTATCCAAAAGAAAATGCCAGCAATACAATTGGAGAAGTACTCGCTCTGGCAGGCAAAAAACAACTTCGAATTGCAGAAACAGAAAAATATGCACATGTGACATTTTTCTTTTCCGGGGGAAGGGAGGAAACGTTTAGCGGTGAAGAACGCATACTGATCCCATCGCCTAAGGTAGCAACTTACGACCTGCAGCCTGAGATGAGCGCTTACCAGGTTAAGGATGCTGTCATCAAAGCCATTGAAACAGAGAAGTACGATTTCATCTGCCTGAATTTTGCAAATGGCGATATGGTAGGGCACACAGGCGTTTACAGTGCAATCATGAAGGCTGTGGAGACTGTTGATGAATGCGCAGGGGCGGTTGTCAGAATTGCCAGGGCTAAAGGCTATGATGTGATGATCATTGCCGATCATGGTAACGCGGATATGGCTATCAATCCTGATGGTTCTCCAAACACAGCACATTCGCTTAATCCGGTTCCGTGCATACTGGTAAGCGATGATTACAAGGCAATAAAAGAGGGCATCCTTGCAGATATTGCTCCTACATTGCTGAATATCATGGGAATACCTATCCCGAAAGAGATGACAGGGAAGATACTGGTGTGATATATGCTACGTATCGGCGATACCATCTTCAGCTTTGATGTCCTTGAAAAAAGATTTAAATGCAATCTGCCGGAGTGTCTTGGCAACTGTTGCAGATACGGCGATTCAGGAGCTCCTCTCTCTGATTCCGAAGCTGAAATCCTGGAAAAAATATGGACTGAAGTAAAGCCTTACCTCAGGCCTGAAGGAGTCAGGACCATTGAAGAAAAAGGCACAAGTACGGCTGATTCTGAAAACGAACTGGTGACACCTCTTATCGAAAGCGAGGAATGTGCCTATGCCATCTTAAAAGACAATATTTATATGTGCGGTATTGAAAAAGCATGGTCGGAAGGTAAAATAAGCTTTCAAAAACCTCTTTCATGCCATCTGTTCCCGGTACGAATAAAACAATTCTCAGGCTTCAGGGCAGTGAATTACCAGGAATTATCAATATGTTCCAGCGCCTGTGAAAGGGGCAGGGAAGAAGGAATATATGTTTATGAATTCTTGGAGGAACCACTTATTAAGGCAGTTGGTTCAGAGACATACAGAGAGCTCTGCATAGCTGCAGACGAATTAAGAAAACAAAACTATAAAAACACCTGACTTCAAGACCGCAAGACCCCTGGACTGCAAGACAAACAGAAACAATCCCTTTGTTTTCAAATAATATTCTTCAATGAAAAAACAGGATATCTAAACATTTTCTAAATTATTCAGGATAAAAATTTTCATTCTTTCCTGATTTATTATCCCGGAATAAGAAATGAATATAATTACTATTTAATCAACAGGATATAAAAAATATCCTCATGAATTATAATCTTTTTTAAAAAGTATTACCTTTACCGGGTTAATTAAACCTAAAACTAATTTCGTATGAAGAAACTATTTCTGTTGATTTTTTTGTTTGTGTTTGCGGGTATTTACGCACTCCAGGCCCAAACAAAAGTCATTACTGGGACGATCTCTTCTTCAATTGAGGGGGAAGGACCGATCCCAGGTGTAACTGTACAGGTAAAGGGTACCACTATAGGTACTATTACTGATGTAAACGGAAAATATACCCTTACTGTACCTCAGGATGCAACAACACTTGTTTTCTCCTATATAGGGATGAAAAAGCAGGAGGTTGAAATCAATGGCAGGTCAGTAATTGATGGTCTGATGGAATCGGATATCCTGGGACTCGAGGAGGTGGTTGTTACTGCCCTGGGTATATCAAGGGAGAAAAAGGCTCTTGGTTACTCTGTCCAGGATGTTACTGGAGATGAAATTTCGAAGGCAAAAGAAACCAATGTGATCAACTCCTTGCAGGGACGTGTATCAGGAGCTCAGATTACAGCTACTTCAGGAGCTGTCGGGGCTTCCTCAAGGATTGTTATCAGAGGGGTCTCATCTCTTAGCGGAAATAATCAGCCTTTATTTGTTGTTGATGGTATTCCGATAGATAATGCGAACTTTGGCGACACTGGTAGCGATGGCACAAATAAAGGTAGCGGTGCTGCAGATATAAATCCTGATGATATCGAAACTCTGACAGTCCTTAAAGGTGCCAACGCATCTGCACTTTATGGTTCAAGAGCTTCTGCAGGGGTTATTGTTGTTACAACCAAGAAAGGTAAAAAAGGGGAAAAACTCTCGGTCGATATCAGCAATACCACCTCATTTGAAACACCATTGAGACTGCCCGATTTCCAGGATAAATATGGTCAGGGTAACGCCGGAAGGTTCTCTTATTTTGATGGCGCAGGCGGCGGAATAAATGATGGTGTTGATGAAAGCTGGGGCCCTCAACTTGACATTGGGTTAATGATACCGCAGTTTTCCTCAGTCGATGCGAGTGGCGTCGCTCAACCCGCACCGTGGATTTCACATCCCGATAATGTAAAGAATGTTTTTGAAGTCGGCCACACAGTTTCGACAAACGTTTCTTTTACCGGAGGTAGTGAAAAGTCAAGTTTCAGACTCTCCTTCACCGATCTGAATCAGAAGGGAATGATCCCGAACACTGATTACAAGAAGAAAACTCTTGCTTTCAGTGCAACTTCAAATCCGGTTGACAGGCTGACATTTACTGCCGGAGGGAACTATGTGAATGCACATAGTGATAACCAGCCCGGATATGGTTATAATGCAAATAACATTATGCAGCAGTTTACATGGACAGGAAGACAGGTTGATTATACCCTGCTCCGTGATAAACAGCGTAATGCGGATGGTTCAATCTATAACTGGAACCACAACTTTCATAATAATCCGTATATGACTCTGTACGAAAACCTTAACGCTCTCAACCGCGACAGGATAATCGGTAACGCGATGGTGAAGTATCAGTTTACTGACTGGCTGAGCGCCTTTATAAGAACCGGAGGTGATGTTTATCTGAACGCCACATCTGAGAGTAAATTTGTAGGGGACATGGATTACCGAAATGGAAATTACTTTGAAGATGTGAGACTCTTCAGAGAGATAAACAGCGATTTTCTCGTTACGGTTGATAAAGAAATAGGAACTGATTTTAATTTCAGCTTCAATCTTGGAGGCAACAGAATGGACAGAAGATACCAGCGAAACACAGGAGAAGCTCCTGAATTAGCTATCCCCGGTGTTTACAACGTTGCTAACTCTTCTGTTACACCAAGAGTTTCAAATTATCTTTCACTGAAGAGAATCAACAGTTTATATGCATTCGGACAAATTGGTTTCAGGAATGCACTATACCTTGATTATTCCATGAGAAATGACTGGTCAAGCACTCTGCCTTTGGAGAATTGTTCATATTTCTATCCTGCTGTTTCTCTAAGTGCAGTGGTTACAGATCTGATGAACATCGAATCTGATATCCTTACATTTGCAAAGATTCGTGCAAGCTGGGCACAGGTCGGTGGTGATACCGATCCATATTCTCTTGAGCCAACCGTTGCTTTCGGCGACGGATGGAATGCAAGCACAAAACTGCTGAACCTCTATGTTCCAAACGAACTACCTGATGCTGAACTGAAACCGCAGATGAATAAATCTATTGAGATTGGAGCTGATCTGCGCTTCTTTATGGACAGGGTCAGACTTGATATTACCTATTATAATCAGCAATCCATTAACCAGATCGTCTCAATTCCGATATCCGGAGCTTCAGGTTATCTGACAAAAATAATTAACGCCGGAAGAATTGATAATAGTGGTATCGAGCTATTGCTTGCAGCTACACCTCTTAAGATAAACGACTTCCAGTGGGAAGTTACTTTCAACTGGTCGAAAAACCAGAACAAAGTTGTCGAACTTGCAGAAGGGATTGAACAATTCGTATTAGGAACCTACTGGAGTATGCAGGTTCTTGCAGTTCCCAATAAGGCTTATGGTGTATTGTATGGCTATGATTTTGAAAGAGATCCCAATGGTAATATTATCTTCTATGACGGATTGCCGGCTCAGGGAAGTTTGAAAGACCTTGGTAATGTTACACCCGACTGGATCGGCGGTATGCTGAATGAATTCAGATGGAAAGGACTTAATGCAAGCTTCCTGATCGATATGAAAAAGGGTGGTGATCTCTACTCAATGACCACTACCTGGGGACGTTATGCAGGAGCCCTTGAAGAAACATTGATCGGTCGTGAAGGTGGTATTGTCGGTGTCGGCGTAATGCCTGACGGAGACGGCGGTTATGTTCCCAATACCGTTGTAGCCGAAGCTGAGGCATTTAACAAAGAATCGTACCATAATAATTTACAATATTCCAGTGTTTTTGATGGATCATACATCAAACTTCGTGAGATTAAGGTCGGATATACATTCGGAAATCTTGGTAAACTTCCTTTAAAGGAAATTAATATTTCTGCTGTTGGAAGAAACCTTGCTATTCTGAGTACCACTGTTCCTCATATTGACCCTGAAACAGCTTTCAGCAGCGGTAACGTACAGGGCCTGGAGTATGGTCAGCTGCCTTCTGCAAGGAGTATTGGTTTCAGCATTGGCTGCAAATTTTAATTTAACGACAAATATTTTTAAAGATGAAAAGAAAAATCTTATATAGTTTTGCAGCAACACTAATGGTGCTATTTTTCTTTAGCTCCGGCTGCACAAAGGATTTTGAGGAGATCAATACAAATCTCAATAGTCCTGGAATTGAGCAGGCCTCGCCTGGCATGCTTCTAACCAATGCCATTGAATCAATGACTGACCGTGTCCATGAAATTTTCTTTGGACATGAGATGGGTTCATGCTGGGTCCAGCATATGGCAAAGGTCCAGTATCCTGATGAAGACAGGTATGTCCCGCGTATGGGCGTTATCAACACTACCTGGAACAGCTTTTATGCAGCATCAGGATATGATGTTCAGGTACTTTACAATATTGCCTCGAAAACGAATAATGATTCATACAAGGCAATTGGCTTGATTCTGAAGAGTTATTTAACTTCTGTTCTTACAGATGAATTTGGTGATGTTCCATACACTGAAGCATGGCTGGGAAGTGATGCAACACCAAAGCTTTCACCGGTTTATGACACACAGGAATCAATTTATGTTGCGCTGTTGGATAATCTTGCAACAGCAAATAGCCTGCTGAGCGATGACGGCCCGGAGATTGAAGGTGATATTCTTTTCGATGGCGACCTGATGGCATGGAAGAAGTTTGCAAACTCATTACGTCTGCGTCTTTTGATGCGTAGATCAGACCGCGTCAATCCTACAGCTGATATGACGGCTATTTTTGCTGATCCCACAACATATCCCGTTCTTGCAAGCAATGCTGACAATGTTGCATTAATTTACCTGGGATCCAATCCAAACAACCATCCTATCAATGAGAACAGGAAGACCAGGGATGACCACAGGGTAAGTAATACAATAATTGATTATCTGTATACTGACGCACCAAGCCCTGACTACAGGGTAGTTGTGTATGCTGAACTTGCCGGCGGTGACTGGGTAGGACTTCCAAATGGCATGACAGCTGCCGATGCTCTTAATTACCTTGGCAATGGTATGGCAGCCACATCCAAAATAGGAACATATTTCAGTAAAGCAAATGCTCCGGGAATGCTTTTAAGCTATGCAGAAGTTCAGTTTATCAAAGCTGAAGCTGCAAAACGCGGCTTTATTCCAGGTGGTGATGCAGTAGCTGAAACAGCTTATCACGCTGGTATAAAAGCTTCATGGGATCAATATAATGCTGACGGGACATTTACAACCAAGCTGGCTGTCTGGAGATCAACCTTTTTAAGCTGGGGCATGGGTGCCACTGAAAATATCTATAATTATGCATGGCAGGACTTCGTTGACTGGGGCGGAACATATGATTATGTTCCTGCTGATGGTCTGGAGCAAATCTGTACTCAGAAATGGGTTGCAATGTTTGACCAGGGAATTCAGGCTGCCTTTGAATGGAGAAGAACAGGTTATCCTGCTCTGACTCCGGCTATTGCAGGTCAGAACGGAGGTAAAATCCCGGTAAGGGCATATTATCCTTCAGATGAAGCAGGAAGAAATCCGACTAACCTGGCAGCAGCTATAGCCCATCAGGGTACTGATGACATGAATACCAGGGTTTGGTGGGATACACAGGATAATTACTAATCGATTAAAAGAAAAGATATGAAAAAAATAATATTTTCAGGTCTGAGTCTGGTATTCACCGTCTTCTTACTTGTTTCATGCGATAAGACTTATACCGACTTAATGACTGCCGATGCGAAAACAGGAGGACTTGTGAATCCTACCTCGTCTGTTCCGTACAAACTGGGCAGTACACCTAGTTTCGATGTGGTACTGGATATACCTAAAGGACCAGGCATTGAGGCTATTGAAATTTACAGGACTTTTACAGGTAAAGTAGAGGTCCTCGATCAGACAGTGGATGTTGGATCTGCAAACGCCACCGCGGATGTGGAAAAAAAGGTGACGTATACCTATGCAAAATTGACAACCGGACTCAGCATGCCGGCAGATGAAAGCCAGCTGGCAATAGGCAATGCATGGACACTTCGCTATGTTTCTGTTATGGCGGACGGACGCAAAGTTGATGTAGCAAATAAAACAGCTATAGCTGTTGCAAATTTCTTTGCAGGTTCATATGAAAAGGACATGAAGTATTTCCATCCGACAGCAGGAGGTTCTTATCCGACAACTCCCTATTCTGCATATAAGGAAAATGTCGACCTGGTTGCGAA
>CAZGGZ010000027.1:13487-39377 GCA_964525415.1 uncultured Rikenellaceae bacterium
CTTATCCGACAACTCCCTATTCTGCATATAAGGAAAATGTCGACCTGGTTGCGAAAAATGCATATGAATGTGATGACTGGTTCGGAGTATGGGAGGATAACAAGCTAACGATCCATATTGACCAGGCCAATAATTATGCGGTTACTCTTACTTTCGAACGTAGTGATGGAGTTGCAGGTGATCCCAACAATGCAGCTAATGTACCTTCATATAATCCTGCTACGGGGGTAATTAAGCTATATTACTACTATATGGGAGCAAGCGGGCCCAGAATTTTCTGGGCTGTCTATACCCCCAGGTAATAGATAATATCAGAAAATAATTATATTATTAAGGCTGCCCTTGTGGCAGCCTTAATATTTATCGTTGTAAAAAAACAGATTATGAAAGTAGTTATTAAATCATCTGTATTCTTTTTTTGCATAACGTTTCTGTCATCTTATTCAGCCCATTCACAGTATATTGTCCCCGGTTCAGAATCATTGCTTGCCAAACTCAGGCTCAATGAAAGCATTGGAGGGATTAAAACTGAAACTTATGATAATATCACAGGCGATCCCTATATCTATAAAGATTTTCATGAAGGTGAATTAGTCCTGAAAAATGGGGAAACTTACCAGTTGGATCTGAGATATGATATCTATGGTAACCAGGTGCACCTCAAAAATAATGACAATATCTATGGCATTATTCATCCCGAAAAAATAGCTTTAATAGTTATTGATACGGTAAGTTTACTTTATTGCAATTATGGGAACTCTCCAGGTAATAAGTCTTCCAGGAAAGGGTCTTATTTTATTTTAAAAAATGACGGTAAATGTAAACTGCTGATCAGAAAAAATATGCGCATTCAGGATGCTGAACCACCAAAAGTCCTCCAGGATGCAAAACCGGCCAGGTTTATCCATACTATGGATACATATTATCTGAAACCTGAAGACAACAATGCTGTTCCTGTCAGGAATGAGAAAGATGTGATCTCTGTATTATCCGATAAGAAAGAAGCTGTAACCACATTTATGAATACAAACAATACCAGCATAAACAAAATTGAGGATATTACAGCTTTGGTTGATTATTATAACAGTCTTTAATACACTTATTATTTTCACTCCAGCTTCATGTTCACCAGCTCAACCCTGGTGGATGTGACCTTCAGGATTTTAAACACAATATTCTTTATCCTGATCACATCATTATTCCCGGGAATGCTCCCGTGAAAGAACAGGATCATACCTGCAAGAGTCTCATAATCATCTTCTTCAGGAAGACCTAAATGATATTTTTCATTCAGATAGTCAATTTCAAGACGTCCTGAGAAAATATATTCATTATGGCTGACAGCCTTCTCCATAAGCTCCTGAACATCATGCTCATCTTCAATGTCGCCGACAATCTCCTCCAGAACATCCTCAATGGTCACCATACCTGATGTGCCTCCGAATTCATCAACAACAAGAGCAACATTCTTCTTCTCGTCAACAAATACTTTCAGCAGTTTGTTGGCAGCCATCGTTTCAGGAACAATTGCCAGCTTCCTTATATTTGATTTGATATCAGGAGGATTCCTGAAGATATCCTTTAGCTCAAAATATCCTATTATGTTGTCAATTGTATCCTGGTAGACCAAAATCCTGGAATGTTGTGTCTCAATGAATTTATCTTTTAATTCAGCAACTGGACTGGTGCATTCAACAGCTTCTATCTCGGTCCTTGGCACCATGCATTCCCTCAGCTTGACTCTTGAAAAGTCAAGAGCATTCTGGAAAATATTTATATTGTGGCGATGTGGTTCAGTAATCTCCTCTCTCTCCCTGCTCAGACTGATGAAATGATCAAGATCAACTTTACTGAACACAATATTTTCCTCCTGCTTCCTGGCTTGTTTGCTCGCGGGGAATATCCTTATGATTAAATTTGAAACCAGTAATGCAAATTTGCTTATGGGATAGAACAGCCAGTAGAATAAGACTGTTGGAAAGCTTAATGCTTTAAGAAAAAAATTCGGGGCAATGATGAAAGTATTTTTTGGAAGAAATTCTGCAACAAACAGGATAATAGCTGTAGAAATTATAGTATTGACAATCAGCACCAGTATATCAGAGCCGATGAGAGGAGTCAGAACAGGGCTGAACAGCCTTGAAAAGAAAATACCATATATAACAAGTGCAATATTATTTCCTACAAGCATTGTGGCAATGTACTGCCCCGGATTTTTTGAAAAAATCTTAAGAATCCCTGAACCAAATTCTCCCTGTTTGATATCGAGCTCAAGGCGCAGTTTATTGGACGAGATAAAAGCAATCTCCATACCCGAAAAAAATGCAGAGAACAAGATTGCCGCGAGTATGATCAGTATGCCGGTCATTCTGCAAATTTAAGGTTTTTTTCGCTCCCTGTGCCTGAGCCATGCAAAGAGAAAGGAAATAAGCGCCAGCAATGGAAATACAAAGGACATTTTCCCGCCGTCTTTTATTATATACCTTATCCCGGCGGCAATACATAATATACCGGTGATGATCCAGATTATCTCAAGTATAAGAAGGAATTTCTTATTCATCATGCAGATAGATGGTTGCAGTCACATTTTTTATTCTTCTCCTTGTAAGCTGTGGATCTGATTCAAATCCTGTACCCATGACAGTCTGGTCCTCATTTGTAATTTTCACAAACCTGTCGGTAAAAACAAGATTTTTATCCCTGTCCCAGAACAATTGCTCAGTCTCAAGCTTATCGCCTGACTCATTCACAATCACCACAGAATCATTGAGTTCCCAGAGGTTTTCCTTTTCGACGAATTTAGCATACTTTGCTGAAGCAGTAGCTGCAGGCTCTTTGTGACCATCATGGAAGTAGATCTTCATGCCCAGCCTGAACTCTGTATATGGAGAATCAAAATTGTCCCATGTTTCCATCATCGGTGCTGCCATTATCATCTGGACTTTACCGGAATCAGTGAAAACCGTATAGATATCCTTACCGGTCAGGGATGGAAGTGACAGTATTTCAAAACCTTCAACCTTTGCGATCTTTGTCTCGCATGAATATGAAATAAATGCAGCAGAAATAATGACTGACAGAACAAAATGATTTCTGTATGACCTCACCAGGTATTTCAAGGTGAAACGGTTAAAATGAAAATCAATCATATTTACGCTTCAGGAACCAGAAATCGTAAAGATTAAGACTGGCACCCACAGTAAAAATATCTTCCGTGTGTAATGATGAGTTCCCGGAACCTGACCTTTTTGAATAATCAAAGAAGAAATTAGCCCTTGATAATGAACGTCTCATCGGCATGCCTACTCCCAGAGAGAATCCGGTTTCCCTAACCTGTTCGCCATCAATGACGAGGTAAGTGTCCTCAATATGCGCGCCGGCGCGATACTCCACTCTTTTGACGAAACTATAATTTGAAAATTTGTCAGGGATATACTCAACACCAAACCTGTATGAACGGGTATTGCCAAGGTATCCTGCCGATCCCGGAATGACAGCTTTTGACCATTTTGATTCGCTGTAGTCAAAACCGGCAGTAAATTTGTTTTTCTTGCCGAAAGAGAGCCCTGCCCTCATTGTTCCCGGAAGATAAGCCTTTGTTGAATCGGTTATGTGGTATAATGTATCTATTGTGCTATAGGCTGAAAACAGGTAAGCTATATTTTCATATACTGATTTGTAATGAGTACCTGAACTTAATGATACACCTGCATTAATGAAATATCCATCCTTGAAAGGTGCAATAACCTGGACGCCATATTCAAGATTTATTCCGGCTATATGAAGCTTTTCAGTGGTATTGTTATGGAATACATTATAATAATCGGTAAAATCAATTTCGTTTAGCCTCCTGATATTTCCGAAGATCAAATTCAAATTTATCCCTGCCGAAAGGTACTTTGTTATGTTTATCCCGGAACCCACAAAAAATTTTGAAAGACTTCCCTCGCCCGCATGCACAGATATATACCCTCCGGTTATCGGATCATACTCCGGATCCGCAGAATTTATTGTCTCCTTAATGCGATAATAGCCATTGCTGAAAGGAATTATTCCGGCAGCAACTCCCAGTCCTTTGATCACGGGAAAACCCAGAAGGATATGATCAAAGTTCATATCATTTGAATAATAATGGTTAGAACCATCTGACAGGTAACTTAATCCATAATCAAGACCAAAGTCAAATACAAAGGAATTCGTATCAATGCTGCTGTATGAAGCCGGATTCAGAAAGCAAACTGAAGTGTTATCCCTGATTCCTGTGCCGATACCTCCCATGCCTGTACTTCTGAATGATCCGGCAGGTTCCATTGACCCGAGATTAAAGCGTGAATAGGGCGAGTTAATAAGCTTTTGTGCTGATACTGAGAATGAGAAGAATATTGTACAGATAAATATTAATGACGCCCGCTTATTTTGCATTGTACTCCAGAATATAATTCAATCCATAAATCACAATATCAGGCATATAAGTGACTTTATGATTAATTCTGTGCTTTAAGTAGCCTGCGTCTCCGCCCGTCAGAATCACCGTAATGCCCGGATGCTTTTTTTCAAACGTGCGAATATACTCATTTATTTCAAATATCACCCCGTTAATTACACCCGCAGTAATTGCCTCAATTGTATTCTTCCCGAGAGAATTGAATTTTTCTTGTGTAGATGCAAGAGGGAGTTTTCGTGTGAATTTGTGCAGTGCTTTGAATCTCATACTGATTCCGGGGGAAATATTACCGCCCCTGTAGGTTTTTCCGGAAATAAAATCGTAAGTGATCGCACTTCCGGAGTCAATAATGAGGACTTTTTTCCCCGGAAACAGTAAACAGGCTCCGGCTGCGGCAGCAATCCTGTCAGTACCTAATGATTCAGGCGTTTCATAATCATTCCTGAAGGGGAGCTTCGACTTGCAGGTAAGCACATGGACGTAAGGTATCCCATGAGTTGCAAGATCAATGATAAACTCAGGAGTGTCTCTGACAGTTGAAATTATTGCCCTGTCAATATCTTTAAGATAAGGTTCAAAGATCTTTTCAAGCTGATCACAATGGAACTGTTTTGTCCTGAGGGAAGTCAGCTTCCTGCGGCCTTCAAAAACAGCCATTTTTGTCGATGTATTGCCGATGTCAAATATCAGGTTCATAGCAGTAATTAAAATACAAAGGTAGGAAAAACAATAGAATTCCCCCTTTGAAGAGCCTGCCTCAAGGGGGGAATATTTTGCCCGGCAAACCTATAGTACATTTATTTCACTAAGGATATCATTCAGGATTTGAATTGCCGATTTTACTGATGTTATATCCGTTATGGTCAGACTCAGCCTTGATTCTTTCTGTTTAACACTCATCCGTTTATGATGCCTGTTGACATGATTCATAATCGAAATGAATAACTGGCTCCTGTAGAAAGGAGAACCCTGGTCAGAGATGAAATATGCAATAAGAAGATTGTTTTTAAGCAATATCTTTTCAATCCCAAGCTTTACAGCGATCCATTTTATTCTTACAATATCAAGAAGCTCTGCTGCCGTCGCAGGAACAGGTCCAAACCTGTCTGTAAGCTTCTTCTCAAATTCTTTAAGTAAGTTTTCATTCCCAATCTCATTCAGCTCCCTGTATAATCTTATCCGTTCGGAGATATTTGAAATATACTCATCAGGAAACATTATTTCAAGATCAGTATCGATTTGGAAATCGGATACATAGCGCACTTCCTTCTTTCCAGCTGAAGGTGTTTCTTCCTTTCTTCCCTCATTACCGGCATCAGGCATTTCTGTCTCCCTTAATTCAGCCATTGCTTCACTCAGGATCCTCTGGTATGTCTCAAAACCAACATCTGCAATAAATCCGCTCTGTTCACCCCCCAGCATATTGCCTGATCCCCGTATATCAAGATCCTGCATCGCTATATTGAATCCGCTGCCAAGCTCCGAAAACTCCTCGATCGCTTTAAGCCTTCTCCTTGCATCATGGGTGAGTGAGTCAAGGGGAGGAGCAAGGAGGTAGCAAAATGCCTTTTTATTGGATCTCCCAACACGTCCTCTTAGCTGGTGCAGCTCTGATAATCCGAAATGCTGCGCTTCATTTACAAAAATTGTATTGGCATTTGGTATGTCAAGACCTGATTCAATGATTGTAGTGGCAATAAGCACATCATAATCGCCCTGGATGAAATTGAACATTACGTTCTCGATCTCCGTGCCGCTCATCCTGCCATGAACAACAGCTGTTTTAACATGGGGACAAATGCGCTGGATCTTTACCTGGACCTCTTTTATATTCTCAACCCGGTTATGAATTATGAATACCTGGCCGTTTCTTGATACTTCATATTCAATACCCTCTTTGATGATCTCTTCGTTGAATCCGTGAAGCTCTGTAACGATTGGCATCCGGTTTGGCGGCGGTGTGTTTATTATTGAAAGATCACGTGCTCCCATCAATGAGAATTGCAAAGTGCGTGGTATCGGAGTTGCTGTGAGTGTAAGCGTATCGACATTGGTCTTCAGCTTCTTCAGTTTTTCTTTCACTGAAACACCGAACCTCTGTTCCTCATCTATTATCAGCAATCCCAGGTCCTTGAATTTAATATCCTGTCCGACAATCTTATGCGTTCCTATAATTATATCTATTTTACCTTCAGCCAGTTGTCTGATTATTCTTTTTTGTTCAGCCGGTTTTTTATGACGGGTGAGATATTCAACAGTACACGGGAATCCTTTCAGCCGGGATGAAAAAGTTTTAAAATGCTGAAGAGCAAGGATAGTCGTAGGTACCAGGATGGCAGTCTGCCTGCTGTCGGAAGCTGATTTGAATGCCGCTCTGACTGCCACTTCGGTTTTCCCGAATCCGACATCACCGCACACCAGACGATCCATAGGATGAGGTGCTTCCATATCCTCTTTTATTGCCTGGGTTGCCAGCAGCTGATCAGGAGTATCCTCATAGATGAATGATGCCTCAAGCTCCCTCTGCAGATAAGAATCAGGCGAGAATGAGAATCCTCCTGAAGCCATTCTCTTTGCGTAAAGCTTTATCAGATCCTTTGCAATGTCCTTTACCCTGCTTTTGGTAGACTGCTTGAGCTTTTGCCATGCACCTGATCCCAGTTTGTAAATTTTAGGTTCAGCGCTCTCCCTGCCCTTGTATTTTGAAATCCGGTGAAGCGAATGTATGCCAACATATAGTGTGTCATTATCCCTGTAAACCAGCTTGATCGCTTCCTGTACCTTCCCGTTGACCTCAATTTTTTCAAGCCCGCCGAATTTACCGATGCCATGATCAATGTGAACTACATAATCACCCGGATTAAGTCCTGTTAATTCTTTAACAGATATGCTTTCCTTCCTTGTAAAATAACCTCTTATCCTGAATTTGTGATACCTGTCAAAGACCTGGTGATCAGTGAATACGGATATTTTAAGATCGTGATCGGTGAAACCTCCGTGAAGGTTCAGGAGCAGTGCTGTGAAGGTTACTTCAGGATTTATCTCCGAGAAAATATCCCTGAGCCTGTCAATCTGCGACTGACTTTCAGAGATAAAAAAGGTGCTGTATCCGCTTAGGCTGTTGGATACAAGTTTTTCTGAAAGCAGCTCAAAGTTCTTATTGAATACCGGCTGGGGTTCGGTACGGAATATGAATTTTGATTCTGTTTCAAAGAACCCTGTCTTGCCGAATTCAGCGATCCTGAATTTTGTCAGTTCCTCAGCAACCCTGTTGCCGGTCATTATCATTCCCGTCTTCCCGGTTATCTGCCCTGAATCTTCCCTCTGAACCGTCTGATTATAAATATTGTTTATTTTTTCACAGATGCAGGCTGTGTCCTCTATCCATATTACTGATGAAGGAGGCAGAAAATCAGTAAAAGAATCATTTACCTCTTCAATCGATATATCCTGGATATTTGGAATCACAGATATCTGTTTGCGGATATCCATGGATAACTGGTCATCGGTATTGAAGGTTCTTATGGATTCAACTTCTTCACCAAAGAAATCTATGCGGTAAGGCAGATCAGCAGAGTAGGAGAAAACATCAGCAATACTTCCGCGTATTGCATATTGACCGGGTTCATAGACGAAATCAACTCTTTCAAAGTTGTATTCATGAAGGACCTCCTCAAGGAATTCCAGTGAGAGCTTATCTCCACTGGTAATGTTGAAGGTGTTTTTCTGCAGGTTTCTCCGGCTGATAACCTTCTCCATAACCGATTCGGGATAGGTTACTATTATACCCTTTCTCTTGCCGGAAGAGAGGTGATTCAATACCTCTGTGCGTAATACTATATTTGCCGGTTCGGTCTGTTCATACTGCACCGATCGCTTATAAGTTGAAGGGAAGAAGAATATCGAATCATCTCCGGTAAGTGCCACAAGGTCGTTGTAGAAATATGCAGCATCCTCTTTCTCGGGAATTATGACTACATGCGTTAACTGGGTTTTCAGGAAAACTTTTGCCACAGCAATGGATTTTGAAGAACCAGTCAGTCCCGAAATGCTGATTCTTCCTGTCGCTGATGAGCTTATCGCTTCTGTCAGACCTGACAAAACCGGATGAGCATTAAATTGACAGGATAATTCGTTTTCTTTCATCAACCCTGGTTTTTGAAACTCATACAGAATACGGTTTCCCTGTTCATCACAGAACGCACTGTAAGAGTTCCTCCATGAGCCGCCATTATCTGCTTTGAAACACTAAGGCCGATTCCTGAACCGTTTTCTCTTGTAGTGAAAAACGGAATGAAGATTTCTTCGAGGTTCTCTTTGCTTATTCCGGGTCCGTTGTCTGCAACGCATATCTCTTTTTGGTCATTCTGATCAAGGCCTGCAGCAATCCTGATCCTGCAGTCCGGATTATTTTCATTTGCCTCCACAGCATTCTTTATCAGGTTGATCATCACCAGTGAAATAAGATTCTCATCAGCAAATATCTGAAGGTCAGGATTGTTTAGTGTAAATAAAATGCAGGTCTTTTCACTGTTTTCAAGAGAACCGGTAAGGATCCTTACTCTGGAAAAGAGTCCTGAGACCGGGAAAAGATTCTTTTCCGGTTTTGGGATATGGGTAAGCTTACGATAGGATTCAACAAAATTCATTAAGCCTTTTCCCTGCTCCTTAATTACCCCGAGCCCCTGGAGAGTGGTTGCAATCGATTTGTCGGTAACCTCTTCAGGTCTGACCTGGTTATCCCCTGATAAATACATTTTTGTCAGGGATTCTGATAAAGATGTTATAGGTGTAATGGAGTTCATTATTTCATGCATCAATACCCTGATAAGCCTCATCCATGCATCAACCTCTTTTTCATCAAGTTCATGTTTAATATCCTGGACAGATAAGATTGTAAGCTCATTGTCGTCTGAACCAAAGGATGTTGATCTCAGCAGCAGCTGGATCTCTCCCTGCTTCGTACTTACAGCTATAAGGTGCCTTTCAAATGGCTTAAGATTCTTTATTGTTCTGAAAAGATTATTGTCGACACGTTCGATTTGCTGCAGATGGGTAAGCACATCCATTGTTAAAAGCCTTTTCACTGCTGAATTTGCATGATGGACAAATCCTTTATTGTCATAAGTAAGGATACCTGTAGCTGAAAGCTCCAGTATCTGCTGAAAGTATTGTTCCTGCTGCCTGTTCTCTATTTTCAGGTGCTGTATCTGCTGGTTTACATTATTCATGCTCATATGCAGTTCCCTGAGGCTTCCGCTTTTTTCTTCAACAGGGAATGTCAGGTTTGAATCGTCGTTCTTTACAGAATCGAAAAAGAACCTGATGTTTCTGTTAGTCCTGTTTAAATATGTTATCAGGCTGACTGTCAGGATCATGATCGTAACAGAACAGATGATCGAAAAGCGGACAGATTGTTCTTTAAAGATCAGGTAACCCAGCAGCAGAGAGAGTATCGCAATAAGAGACACTCTTAATATAATATTAACATAGAGCTTTTTACTTATCATTCTGTTTATTCTTCTTTAATCTGTTATATAAGGTTTGTCTGGTTATGCCCAGCTGTTCTGCTGCGGCTGTAAAGTTGCCGTTGTTTTTCTCCAGGGCAAACAACATCATCTTTTCCTCCATTTCTTCAATAGTGGCTATGGAATCCAGGCTCTTTATTTCAGAAACAGGCTTTAAATAAATGTCGTCAGGTTTTATTATCAACGTTTCACTCAGGATGACAGCTTTTTCAATGGTATTCTGTAATTCCCTGATATTTCCCGGCCAGGAATAACTCATAAGCTTATCCAGGGCTTGCTGGTTTATTTTCAGCTCTGGCTTATTATATTTCTGTGTAAATCTTCTGAGGAAGAATTCTGCAAGAGTAACAATGTCATTTCCCCTTTCCCTCAATGGAGGCAACTCAATCTGGATCGTGTTGATCCGGTAAAGAAGATCTTCCCTGAAAAGCCCTTCCTTTACCATGTTATCAAGATTTTTGTTTGTGGCACAGATCAATCTTATGTCTGTAGGAATGAGCTGGTTGGAACCTATCCTTGTGATCTGCCTGTTTTCTATAGCCGCCAGCAACTTGGACTGAAGATGGAATGAGAGATTTCCTATTTCATCAAGGAAAAGAGTCCCTTTGTGGGCAATCTCAAATTTACCCTGGCGGTTTTCCCTTGCATCAGTGAATGCGCCTTTGACATGACCGAATAGCTCACTTTCAAAAAGAGTTTCTGCAATAGCACCCATATCCACACTTACCATTAGTTCATTTGCCCTGCCTGAAAGCCTGTGTATTTCCTGAGCTATCAGCTCTTTGCCTGTCCCATTCTCTCCGGTGATCAGAACATTGGCATCGGTCCTCGAAACCTTTCTTGCAAGCTTCAGAACATTGATGATCTGTGGTGATGATCCTATGATATCCCTCTGTTCACGGTTTATCTCTTTCTTGAGCTCTGATTCCCTTTCCTTCAGTTGTTTGACCTCCTTTTTGGAAAGGTTAAGCTGAATTGCTAGCTTAAGCGTTGCCAGGAGTTTCTCATTATTCCAGGGTTTTGGGACAAAATCCGATGCTCCTGCTTTCAGGGCTCTGACCGCAGTATCAATATCGCCATAAGCTGTGATCATCACAACTGAGATTTCAGGGTATGTTTCCTTGATCTTTCCCAGCCAGTAGATACCTTCATTACCTGTATTGACTCCGGCGACGAAATTCATATCCAGGATGACAAGGTTATAATCTTTTTTTCTCAGTTCAGGCAATATCTGGTTGGGACTGGAGACAGGTGTGATTTCCCCGAACTCTGGAGCAAGCAGTATCTCCAGAGTACTGCGGATGCTTTTATTATCATCAACAATTAGAATATTTCCTTTCTGAGCGGGCATTTTATTTACTTTATACTGCTTACAGATTTTTTTTTAACCACGATAACACGGATTAGTACAGTTGTTTAAATCCGTGTATTTTCCGTGAGATTCCGTGAAATCCGTGGTGAAGATACTCCAGGTAAATTAAAATGTCAAGAAAATGTAAAAATATTTTACGTAAAAACGTAAAAAATATTTACGTATTCTATAAGATGAAATATATAACAAATTGCATATCAGACATATAAAATTACGGCATAATTATAGCTGTATTGGCTTGTGGGATAAAATAGAAAATTTGAATACAATATAAGTCAATTGGTAAAAAACAATTTTAGTAATCACGCAGGTATCGTATGAGTGGATATTTTTTTAAACAAATACTGAGAGGCATTTACAGGAAAAAGTTCAACAGCCTGGTAAAGATAATCGGAATTACTTTTGCCATTATACCTGCAATGTTGATCTGGGCATTTGTTCAGCATGAGAAAAGTTATGACCGTGATTTCCCGGGTTACGAAAATATATTCAGGGTTATCCGAAACTGGCAGGAGGACAAGAAGTACGGTGTTTATACATCTGTTCCTTTTTTACCTGCCTTACTTCAGAATTTCCCCGAAATTGAAACAGGCTCACGCATATGGCCTCTGTATGGACAGGATGCCATTGTCGGGGACAGGATTTATAATCAGGAGGTAATGCTGGCCGCTGATTCATCCTTTTTTCCCACGTTCAGAATGGAGCTTGTTGCAGGGGATAAAAATACCGCACTTGATAATCCCGGTTCTGTGATAATAAGTAAAAGTGCTGCGGCAGATCTGTTCGGGAAAGAAGATCCAATAGGGAAAGTAATTGAATTTGAGGGGTCCCGTTTTTCAGAAAGGAACAAATTATTCACTGTCCAGGGTGTTTATGATGATTTTCCTTCATACTCCCATTTCCAGGGCAATTATATTGTATCGTTGCTTTCATTTGTTACAAGTCAAAACTCAAATGTCACAAACCATATGCTTATGACTTATATACGGTTAAAGAATCCGGAAAGTGAAAGAACAGTGGAGAAAGAATTACCAAAATTCATGGAATCATTCTATGGGAAACAGTACTATGATTATGCAAGGTCAACATACTTGCTTCAGCCTATAACTGATATACATTTAAATACAACTGTTAACTATAACGAGTACGAAACGGCTAAAGGAAGTTACTCCAATATATATATTTTCCCATCCCTCGTTTTGTTGATAATCCTTATTTCATGCCTGAATTTTATTAACCTCACTGTATCGGAAGGAGTTTTAATGTACAAGGCTTTTGGGATCAATAAGATATGGGGCGCAGGTATATCCTACTTCCACAAAACATATATTTACGAGTCTTTGATTTTAACATTTATATCATTTATTGCCGCATTATTTGTCATAGACCTTATCAGTCCCCTGTTTGAACATTTTACTGAACGTAATCTTGATCTTAAATTTTATAAGAATCCTAGTTGGATCGGAGCAACACTTGCTTTCGCTTTACTCATCGGTGTACTGAACGGAATTTACCCGGCCAGGCTTTTCTCATCGAAAAGAATAGTTGACTATTTAAAGGCAAAAGCCGATCCATCCATAAGACAATATTATATACAAAGGGTGTTCCAGTCATCACAATTTGCTATCTGTATCTTTCTGATATTTGGGTCCATTGTAATCTTCAGGCAGCTGAGGTATATAACTACAACTATCAACCAATCATTAAAGAGCGATCAGGTACTTGTTATAAAAAACGCTGACAAGCTTGGTCTTAAGCAGGAAGTATTTAAAGATGAACTGAAAAAGATCAGTGGTATAATAGATGTGTCCTTATGCGGTGAGGTCCCTGGTATATCTGGTTATTCACATTGGGGTCTTCCGGTCGATTCAGCAGCTTTTAATACGCATGTTGCTGTTTTTTACTGTGATTATGATTATTTATCCACTCTCGATCTGCAAATTATTAAAGGCCGTTTTTTCGATCCAGGATTCTCAACAGATAATAATGCTGTAGTATTAAATGAAACAGCTGTCAAAACACTTGGCTGGGAAGCTGATCCTTTAGGTAAGCGTTACAGACTGCAGGATACATTCAGGGTAATAGGTGTTGTAAAGGACATATATTTTGAGTCAATTCATCATGAAATAATTCCGCAGGGATTTTTCCTTGCATCACCAAACTACGCAGGACGGATGTTATTAAAAATCAATCCTGACCAGTTGTCTGAAGAAATTCAAAATGTAAAGCAGTTGTGGTCAGAAATGGTACCTGACAGGGAAATACGGTACAATTTCTTAAATGAAGATTTAAACTCATGGTATAAAAATGAAAGGAAAACAGGGCAAATTGCAATAATACTCACCTTGATAGCAATTTTTTTGTCAGGCCTTGGATTTTTATCACTCGTGTTATTATCCATTCATAACAAGACAAAGGAAATCGGGATCAGAAAGGTTAATGGTGCTAAAGTCAGAGAAATAATTTATTTACTGAATGTAAAATATATAAAACTAATTACAGTTGCATTCATTATAGCCAGTCCGGTTGCGTGGTATGCAATGCATAGATGGCTGCAGAATTTTGCATACCAGACTGAAATAAACTGGTGGATTTTTGCTCTTGCTGGATTAATTGCCCTTGGAATTGCCCTCCTAACAGTCAGCTGGCAAAGCTGGCGGGCAGCAACAAGAAATCCGGTGGAGGCTTTACGTTATGAATAGTACCTGACCCCCAAACCCCCCAAGGGGGGCTTTAGAATAAATTATTAAATCTGAATAATGGAAGAAATTGAAAAGTCGATATATTACGGGGCGAAACCTGAAACTTTCGCAGTGCCAGAATTCTCCGGGAAAATATGACAATATCTGAAAAACTACTTTGGGAAAGGCTCAAACTTAAGCAAATATGTGGTGTGAGGTCTCGCAGGCAACATCCTATCGACTTCTTTATTGCTGATTTCTATTGTCATGAAGCAAGGTTAGTAATAGAAATTGATGGACAAATTCATGATCAACAAAAAGAATATGATGATGGCAGATCAGCAGAAATGGAGAAATATTATATCAAGGTAATCAGATTAACAAATTCAGAAGTTGAAAATAATATAGAAGATGTTGTTAAAAGAATTGAATATGAAGTTAATAGGAGAATGGAAAGTCCCCCTTGGGGGATTTAGGGGTGGATTAAACTGGCAAAGCTGGAGAGCAGCAACGAGAAATCCTGTTGAAGCATTACGATATGAATAAAACACTAATAACTAATAAAAGTATATTGTGAAATATCTGTTTAAAACCATAATCCGGAATTTTACCCGGAAACCTGTGACCAACCTCATCAATCTGGCGGGCTTGACGATCAGTCTGACACTGGTGATCATTCTGTCTGTCTATTGTTACAGTGAACTTACAACCGACAGATTTCAGAAGAATGGTGAAAGGATATATCTCTATTCATTAATTGATAAACATGCAGATTCACCGGGATTATACACCCCGGGGATCCTTAAAGAAAATATCGATAATAAAGTCCCCGGAATAGAATCAACAATCAGAATTACCGGAACATGGGAAGCTCCGGTATTTCAGGCTGAAAACAGAGAACCAATTACTTCTGACCTGATGTATGCTGACGAAGGTTTTTTCAAGTTTTTTACCTATAAAGCTATCAGTGGAGACCCTGAATCAGCTCTGAAAGAACCATTGACAATCGTCATTACTGAATCCTTGGCGGATAAGCTTTTTGGACAGAAACAGGCTGTGGGGGGAATAGTAAAATTAAACAACAGATGGGAGCTTACTGTACGTGCAATAATTAAAGAGCCAGACGCCAATTCATGTCTTTCATTCAATGCAGTTGCTTCAATGTCGACACAAAAAATAGTTCAGGGCCAGGATGGGGAGTATACAGAATGGGGCTGGATGGATTTCCAGACATTTCTTCTTTTAAATAAAGAGACTGATCCTGTTGAAACTGAGAAAACTATCCTGAACATTGTTCCGGAAGATCACCAGGCAAATTTTAAAGGGGCTAAGCTTATTCCTTTGAGAAAAATCTATTTTTCAAAATTTTCCTTTTCTGGTGGTGATTATCTTGTTTATGGAGATAAGAAGAAAGTCATAATCCTGCTAATGGTAGCTGTCCTGGTGCTGATGATTGCCCTGGTTAATTTTATCAATATATCATCCTCTCAATGGCTGGGAAGAATCAGACAAACCGGTATAATGAAGATTATTGGAGCCAGGCGACCAACAATTTTACTGTATGTGCTCTCCGAGTCGTTCCTCTTCTTTTTATCAGCCCTTTTAGTAGCAATTTATCTTGTAAATTCCATTAGTCCTTTTATCAGGGAGTACACCGGGATACAATACAATCAAAAATTAACCACCTCTCCCGGCTTTATTTTCATTTCGTTAGCAAGCATCCTTGCCTTAAGTATAATTTTCAGCATCATTCCTGCATTTAGAATTTCTTCCTCAAAAGCTATTGATAACCTGAAAAATACAGTCGAACCAAATAAAGCTAATTTCTCTTCCCGCGGCATATTTGTGACAATGCAGTTTGCCATTGCCATTGGACTTATTGCTTTTACTACTCTGATTCAAAAGCAGGTCAGGTTCGGGAGCACCAATCTGGGTTTTAACCAGGAAAATATCATTGGCATAAAACTGACTCCACAGCTGAACCAGAAAAAAGAGGTACTGAAAAATCTACTTCTGGAAAAACCGGCAATTAGTGAAGTTTCCGTTACAGGGTATTATCCAGGCAGCACCATCTCATTATGGGGAGCCCAAATGGAGATGAACGGAGAACAGAAAAAACTGCTCTTCAATACTTTCAATGCGGACGCTGCATTTTTGGAAACTCTGGGATTGCGCTTATCCTCAGGTAGTTTCTTTTCTGATGATCTCCAAACGGATAAAAACAAAATTGTGGTTAACGAAACATTTGTGCGAGAGTATAATCTGACAGGTCCTCTTACAAAAAAGATCTCTATTGGCGACCGTAGCTGTGAAATTATCGGTGTAATAAAAGATTTCAATTTCAAACCTGTCAGTCAGCCTATAGCTCCCCTGGCAATAAGAAATGAATCATATACTTCACATTGTCTGGTAAAACTGCAAACTGAGAGTTTTAAATCGCTGCAAGATATGATCCGGGATATAAAAGCTGCTGTTTCGGAACTATCACCATCTTTCCCGGTTGAGGTGACTTTTTTTGATCAGGCTGTTGAAAATATGTATCAATCGGAACTTCAGTTCCGCAAGGCCTTCTCCCTGTTTGCCGGATGTGCTATAGTTATTTGCTGCCTGGGAATTTTAGCTATGTCGCTTTCTGCCTGCCAGCGCCGTGTAAAGGAAATAGGTATCCGTAAAATTAATGGAGCCAGTATAACAGAAGTCCTGATCATGCTAAACAAAGATTTTATAAGATTGGTGGTCATTGCCTTTATCATTGCCACGCCTGTTGCATGGTACGCTATGCATAAATGGCTCCAGGACTATGCCTATAAAACAGAATTAAGCTGGTGGATCTTCGTGCTGGCTGGTTTACTGGCCCTTGTTATTGCTTTGCTGACAGTCAGCTGGCAAAGCTGGCGAACTGCAACAAGAAATCCGGTTGAGGCATTACGCTATGAATAGAAAAGGTGGTACCTTTAATATTCATTAAAAAAACCATGTTCAGAAACTACTTTAAGTTAACCGTCAGGAACCTGATGTTGAATAAAGGGTATTTCTTTATTAACCTTTTAGGATTAACCATTGGGATTACTGCGTTTATCCTTATTGTACTATGGATACAAGCAGAGACTTCATACGACAAGTTTCATAAGAATGCCAGGAACATTTACAGGGTTGATTATCTTTTATATGAAGAGGGGATCCTTGAACAGCATTCTGCGTCTGGATCAACCGGCGTTGGGAAAGAAATAAAAAACATGTTTCCTGAAGTTGAAAATTATACACGTTTTTATCGCACTGAAAGTCTTGTAAAATACGGGGATAAAACCTTCAAGGAGAAAAATATCTTATTTGCACAGTCATCTTTTTTTGATCTCTTTTCATTTCCGCTTTTAGAGGGTAAACCAGATTCCAGTCTTCTTGCTATTAATCATACGGTTATTACTGAAGAAACTGCCCGGAAATACTTCGGCGATGAAAATCCGATAGGAAAAATGATCACTCTTGACGGGGCAAGTGATTTTGAAGTAGCAGGAATAGTAAAATCAATACCTGGAAATTCTCATTTAAAGTTTGATATTCTTCTTTCATATGAAAATCTGATAAAGAGCTCACAATACTGGGATAGTTACTGGGTGAGTGAAAGAGTTTATTCTTATATTCTACTGGCACAGGGAGCGGATCCTGAAGCATTACAGGCAAAGTTGCCGCAGATACCCGAAACTTTCATCGGAAAATTTATGAAGGAGGCTTTCTTCCTGCTGGAATATAGACTGGTAAAGCTTACGGACATTCATTTACATTCATCTGTCAGTAACGAATTAGAAGTCAATGGCAGTTATCGCAATGTGGTTTCACTCGGTATTATTGCCTGCCTAGTATTATTGATTGCATTTATAAATTATATCAACCTGGCTACATCAAGGTCAATAGAAAGAGCTCATGAAGTAGGTATACGCAAAGTATCGGGGGCACACAAAAAAGACCTTATCTTTCAGTTCTTAACAGAGTCAGCATTATTGAACCTGTTTGCGTTGATAGTAAGTCTTTCCTGCGTCATACTTCTGCTTCCTTTCTTTAAGCAGGTTATGCAAAGCCCGCTTCAGATCAATTACCTGATTGTATTGCTCCTGTTTGTTCTATTGCTTGCAGCAGGATCCTTATTCACAGGATTATTGCCTGCGATATACATTTCACGGTTTGCTCCCAGCCTGGTATTAAAAGGTAAAAATCCAACCGGTACCGTATGGATAAGCCGGCTTAAGAACTTTCTTGTTGTTTTCCAGTTCATAATTTCTGTTATTCTGATTATCTGTACAATAACTATTTTCCGTCAGGTTAGTTTCATGCGCGACCATGATCTGGGTTTTGATAAGGAAGGATTACTGGTTATCGATGGTCCCCGGATAATCAGGGCTAACACATTTGAATCATATATGAACAGCCTGGAATCTTTCAAAAATGATATAAAAGCCCAGTCCATGGTGACTAACATCACCGGCTCATCCAATGTGCCTGGTACGGAAATCAAAAACTCGCGTGTTTACGGGATTCCTGTTGAAGGACGTAACACTGAAAAAAGAATAGATGCTTACTATGTAGATAATCAGTTCTTTAGTACTTACGGACTGACTATACTTGCCGGGGATAATTTCAATGAATCCTTTCAGGAGGAGTCCAATAAAATCATACTGAATGAATCAGCACTTACATATTATGGCTTTGAAAATGCAGAGAGCACTGTTGGAAAAATCCTGAGGGGAGGCAAGCAGGAAGTATCGATTAAAGCTATTATCAATGATTTTAATCAGCAATCATTAAAGGAACTGCCAGGGCCGATTGTATTTTTCAATCAGCCTGCAAATACTTTCTATACCATTAAGGTAAATATGACAGGTATAGATCAGCTTATACCTGAACTGGAGAAGATATGGATTGAACACTACCCGGGAAATCCTTTCAATTATTTTTTTCTGGACGATTTCTATGATGAACAATACGGTGACGAACAACGTTTTAGCGGTTTATTCCTTGCAAGCTCAATACTGGCAATTATCATTGCCTGCCTGGGTTTATCAGGGTTATCCGCTTATTCAATTACCCGGCGTACCAAGGAAATTGGAATCCGCAAAACAAACGGCGCCAGGATAGTCCAGGTGCTGGTTCTGCTAAATAAAGATTTTGTGAAATGGATTGTGATTGCAATTATGATTGCTGTTCCTGTTGCCTGGTACGCCATGAATAAATGGCTTCAGAACTTTGCATACAAGACAGAAATCAGCTGGTGGATCTTTGTACTTTCCGGGGTAATTGCAACAGGTATAGCTCTGATAACTGTAAGCTGGCAGAGTTGGAGGGCTGCAAAAGGAAATCCAGTAGAAGCATTACGATATGAATAGAACTTACCCCCCATCCCCCCAGGGGGGGCTTTGGCAATTAATAATAATTTTAAGGATGGAAGAAATTGGAAAATCAATGTATTACGGAGCGAAACCTGAAACTTTCGAAACTGCCAGAATTCTCCGGGAAAATATGACGTTATATGAAAAACTCCTTTGGGAAAAACTCAGGCTTAAGCAAATCGGAGGTGTAAGGTTCCGCAGGCAGCATCCGATTGATTTCTTCATAGCAGATTTCTATTGTCATGAAGCAAGGTTAGTAGTAGAGATTGATGGAGAAATCCATGATCAACAAATAGGATATGATGATGGACGGTCAGCAGAAATGGAAAGATACTTTATCAAAGTCATCAGATTTACAAATTCAGAAGTTGAGAACAATATAAAAGATGTTGTTAAAAGAATTGAAAATGAAGTTATTAGCAGGATTAAAAGTCCCCCCTGGGGGATTTAGGGGTAGGTTTTGCTGGCAGAGTTGGAGGGCTGCAACAAGAAATCCCGTTGAAGCATTACGCTATGAATAATATTTCAGCATTTGCCAGCGAGATACTCCTCAATCCTGCGAACCATATTTTTTGATCCGGCATAAAAAGGAGAACGCTGATGCAGGGTACCGGGAATGATATCCAGTATCCTCTTCTTCCCGTCTGATGCAGCTCCTCCTGCCTGTTCTGCAATAAATGCTATTGGATTGCACTCATAAACAAGTCTCAGTTTACCTTCCGGGAGATTGTCATTGTGAGGATAAAGGAAGACACCACCTAGAATAAGATTCCTGTGAAAATCTGAAACAAGTGATCCTATATATCTTGAAGTATATGGTCTGCCGGAAGATTCATCTTTCTCCTGGCAATATTTGATGTACTTCTTTATGCCTGAAGGGAAATAAACATAGTATCCTTCATTTATCGAATAAATCCTGCCGTCATCAGGTGTTTTTATACCGGGATGTGAAAGACAAAATTCACCAATCGAAGGATCAAGTGTAAAACCATTGACTCCGTTGCCAGTTGTGTATACCAGCATAGTGGAAGATCCGTATATCACATAGCCGGCAGCAACCTGCATTGAGCCTTCCTGAATAAAATCCTCATTTTTCACCTTTTCACCCCTCGGTGTTATCCTCCTGTAGATAGAAAAAATCGAACCAACTGAAACATTATAGTCGATGTTTGATGAACCATCAAGCGGATCCATACATACAACATACTTGCCTTTTCTTGCAAACCTGTCAGTAAAAACAATTTCATTCTGATTTTCCTCTGTTGCAACTCCACAACATTCGCCACTTGACAGAAGTGCATTAATGAAAGTTTTATCAGCAAAAACATCAAGCTTCTGCTGACTTTCCCCCTGGATGTTTATAGAACCTGCCCGACCCAGAAGGTCAACAAGCCCTGCCTTATTTATTTTCTTGTTGACAATCTTTGCAGCAGTCCCTATATGATTAAGAAGACGCGACAATTCCCCTTTTGCATAAGGGAACTCCTTTTGTCTCAGGTTTACAAAATCATTTAGTGTTGTTATATTATAGGTATTCATATCAATAGCTAAATTATGAAAACTTTGTGAAACCCCTTGTATCCCTTTGTGGGTCATTCTATTTTATCCTACTTTTAGCGCCAAATTCAACATTATGAAGGTTTACAAGTTTGGAGGTGCATCTGTTAAGGATGCTGCCGGAATAAGAAATCTTGCCGAAATCGTTTCAAAGGAAAAGGAGAACCTGGTAATAGTCGTTTCCGCATTCGGCAAAACAACCAATGCGCTTGAAAAAGTTCTTAAACTGTGGCTTGCAGGTGATAAAGCCTTTAAAGAACAACTGGAGAATATTCATAGCTATCACGCTTCCATTGTTGATGAACTCTTCACTAAGGAAAATTCAGTAAAAAACAATATCGGTGAATCGTTTGCCAGGCTCAAAGATTATCTGCTGAAGGCAAAAAAATCTGAATATGATTTTGAATACGACCAGGTTGTGTCATTCGGTGAGCTATGGTCAACAATAATAGTAGCGGAATACCTTAAGAAATCAGACATCAGGGCAGAGTGGATCGATATACGGGGACAATTAATTACTGACGAAAGATACAGGGATGCAAATATCCTGTGGGATGAAAGTAATCTGAGAATAAAAGAAGTCTTTGATTTTAAGAAATCGCGGGCTTTTGTAACCCAGGGCTTTATAGGCGGTACTCTTTCAGGTTATACAACAACTCTTGGCAGGGAAGGATCAGATTATACTGCAGCGATACTCGGAAATATGCTAGATGCCGGGAGTGTCACTGTCTGGAAAGATGTGCCCGGACTGCTGAATGCTGATCCGAAATGGCTTAACGATCTTCAGAAGCTTGATGAAATGTCATACCGCGAAGCTGTTGAAATGACATTCTCCGGCGCAAAAGTCATTCATCCCAAAACAATCAAACCACTTCACAATAAAAATATTCCTCTTTATGTAAAATCGTTTCTTACTCCTGATGAGGATGGCACCCTGGTTACAGCAAATCCAATTCTGAGAAAAACAGTGCCTGTCTTCATCCGTAAGGAGAATCAGATACTTATCTCGTTTCTCCCCAGGGATTTTTCTTTTGTAATGGGTGACAATCTCAGCTGGATCTTTCATCTTTTCATGGATCACGGCATAAATGTGAATCTCGTTGAGGCAAGCGCTGTCAGCATAGATGTTTGCGTTGATGATGATAAAGACCGGCTGGATTCATTGCTGATAAGCCTGAAAGATGAATTCTCAGCTGTTTATAACGAAAACGTGGAGATACTGTCGATCAGGCATTATACACCTGAAGCAATTGCACGGATCACAACCGGAAGAGAGGTGCTGCTGGAACAGCGAACCCGGAGCACAGTGAGGTTTGTGGTAAGAAAGGCTTAATGACTAAGCGGTGCAAAGGCACAATGGGGTTTTGAGATTTTAATTGCCTTTGCGCCACGGCGCCTTTGTGCCTATAAATCAACGGTTGAACAATAATCTCTGTCCACGATGATTTTCATCGAATATGCCTTTATTATATACAGGCATACCATTTACGAATGTCATAACAACTTTGGACCGGAATGTCGTTCCTTCGAATGGCGACCACCCGCACTTATATAATATATTCTCCTTCGATACTGTCCACGGGTCATCAGGATTTACAAGACAGAGGTCAGCCTTATAGCCTTCCCTTATAAAGCCTCTTTCCCTGATATTAAACAGGATCGCCGGGTTATGGCACATCTTCTCAACAATTTTCTCAAGGCTGAATATCTTCCTGTGCCAGAACTCCAGCATCACCGGCAGTGAATGCTGAACTAACGGTCCTCCTGAGGGAGCTTTAAAATAAGTGTTCGCTTTTTCTTCAATAGTATGCGGCGCATGATCTGTCGCAATGACATCAATGAGATCATTGTTCACTCCGTTAATAAGTGAATCCCTGTCATATTTTGTTTTAATTGCCGGATTCCATTTTATCCTTGTTCCCAGCTCATCATAGTATGCGTCATCAAACCAGAGATGATGAATACAAACCTCAGCGGTTATTCTCTTCTCCTCCAGGGAAAGCATATTATCGAAGAGCTTCATTTCATCAGCTGTGGAAAGATGAAGGATATGAAGCCGGGTGTTATACTCCTTTGCCAGACATATGGCTTTTGAAGATGAGAGGAAGCAGGCTTCACGGCTCCGGATCAGCGGGTGCATTTTAACCGGGACATCCTCGCCATATTCCTGCCTGAATATCCCGGAGTTTTTCCTGATCATGGATTCATCTTCGCAATGGGCAGTTATTGGCATGTTTGCATTCCCGAATAACTCCCGTAAAGCTTTGTCATTATCAACAAGCATGTTCCCGGTCGATGATCCCATGAAAAGCTTAATGCCGCACACCTGTGAAGGATCAGCTTTCAATATCTCATCAAGGTTATTGTTTGTGGCTCCTATGTAGAACGAATAATTGATAAGTGAGTTTTCTGATCCAAGCCTGTATTTCTCATTCAGGTATTCAATCGTTACAGTCTGGGGAACTGTATTAGGCATATCCATGAATGATGTTATTCCTCCAGCTACCGATGCCCTCGTTTCGCTGAAAATATCTGCCTTATGGATTAGTCCGGGTTCCCTGAAATGAACCTGATCATCAATAACTCCGGGTATCAGAAGTAATCCCAATGCATCAATGATCTGTGACTCCGAAGGTGCTTTTATTTGTCCGGGGGATCCTATTGCTGAAATGATCTCATCCTTAATCAGCAGATCACCCCTGAAGGCTCTTCCCTCATTGACAATTGTGGCATTTTTTATTAAAGTGGCAGACATTTAAATTTACCTTTTTTCTTTTACTCCCCCTCTCCCTTTCTCGCCCCCTCTAATCTTTTGCGCCGTTATACCGTTGTACCTTCTCTCTTATATTTCACAAACCAGCTTCTTATCTTCATCCTGAGTACACCCCACAAGGCTTCATTGAAAACACCTCCGGTCATTTTGGATGAACCCAGCCTGCGGTCTGTGAAAATTATCGGGACTTCGACTATCCTGTATCCAAGCTTCCATGCGGTAAACTTCATTTCGATCTGGAAACTGTAGCCAACTGATTTGATGTGATACGGCCTGATATTTTCGATAACCTCCCGTCTATAGCATTTAAACCCTGCAGTTGTATCCATAATCTTCATTCCGGTAACCATCCTTACGTAAATGGATGCAAAATATGACATAAGCACCCTGGACAGAGGCCAGTTGACAACGTTCACACCGCTGATGTACCGTGAGCCTATTGCCACATCGGCGTTTCCGTTGCTGCACGCTTTATACAGCCTAACCAGATCAGAAGGATCGTGTGAAAAATCAGCATCCATCTCATAGATATAATCATAGCCCTTTTCAAGCGCCCATTTGAAACCTGTAATATATGCAGTACCAAGCCCAAGCTTCCCTGGTCTTTCTATCAGATGGAGGTTTTTGAATGAACCCTGAAGGCTTTTCACAATACCTGCTGTATTGTCAGGAGAATTATCATCAATGATAAGAATATCGAATGGGATGCTCTGGGATGTGATAGCTTTAACAAGCGCTTCTATATTCTCGCTCTCTTTGAATGTTGGTATAATGACTATATTTGACATCGCATCGATATTACTGCGAAAATAAGGAAATTCGGTTAATAAATGAAAAAACAGATACTTCTGCTTGTCTCATTATTACTGATAGCCTGCAAGAGCTTCTCCCAGGAAAAGATCTGGCAGGTGAAGGTTTTCTCTTTTTTCGATAATATTGAATTCGGAGGATCTGGGGTAAAAATGCCTCAGACCATGTCAGGTATTATGGTGGCACCGGAAGCCGGATTAAGATGGGATTCGGTGCACAGGATAAGCGCAGGTGTAAATCTCATGCATGAATTCGGATCCGGGACTGCAATAGAAAACTTTTACCCGGTAGCATACTATAATTATTCAAAAGGGCCTGTCAGGTTTCTGATGGGAGCTTTCCCGAGAGATTATGTGACAGGGAAATATCCGCGTCTCTTTTTCCAGGATTCAGTATATTATTATCGACCCAATGTTGAAGGAATCTCTCTTGAATATAGCAGGGAAGAGGGTTATGTAAATGTCTGGCTCGACTGGACAGGAAGGCAGGCGCTGCAGGTCAACGAGGCATTTTTTACTGGTTTAAGCGCTAAATACTGCCAGGGTATTTTTTATTTGCGGCATTTCGGTTATATGTATCATTTTGCAGGTAAGAAAGATCCTCTAATAGATGAGGCTCTCCATGACAACCTGTTGTTTCATACTTCCATGGGGATTGATCTGTCAGGAAAGACATTTTTTGAAAGGCTTGATTTCAATGCAGGCTGGGTAACAGGTCTGGAGAGAGCCAGGGCTGACAACACAGGCTGGATAAAAAGGCATGGGATGCTTATTGAAGCCGGAGCTGAGTATAAAGGTGTTGGTTTATTCAACACTTTGTACAGTGGAAAAGGGTTGATGTATTTCTATAGTGATCATAGCACTGATCTTTACTGGGGTGATCCTGCCTACAGGGCAGGGAACTATAACCGTACGGACATTTATTTGAAGTTTTTCAGGGCACGGAGAGTAAATATGGAATTTACCTGGTCTCTTCATTTTCTTGAAAGCAATATGTATCACGAACAGATGCTGATAGTACGGGTAGACCTTAATAACCTTTAAGCAGCTGTACCATAGAACGAATAATAATAAATAATGGATTGCTGAGAATTCAATATCAGAGAATATTTCAGATTTTTTTATTTCTTTTCTTGTCAGGAAAAAATCAATTTATATCTTTGCACCCGCTAAAGTTTAAAAACAGAAAGCAGTTCTTTGCGTAAGCAGTTCAAAGTTCAGAGTTCAAGGTTCGCGGTTTTAAAGGAACCTGAAAACCTGATACCCGGAACTTGGAACCCGGAACCAAATTAGTCCCGTAGCTCAGTTGGTTAGAGCGCTACACTGATAATGTAGAGGTCCCCGG
>CAZGGZ010000028.1:0-26403 GCA_964525415.1 uncultured Rikenellaceae bacterium
TGCAAGACAAAATTTTTAAGTTTATCAACATTTGGGAGTATAGTTATTAACCGCCCGTTTTCCTTTGGTTTTCAATATGTTATAAATTCATGAGTTTTTTTTGTTTCACCGGTCAAAGTAAAGTGATTAATAATCTGTTATTTAATCCTGTTTAAAAAATAAAAATGTTTTTCACTGCTGAAAATAAAAAAAACCCCGGAGAGTTTTCCGGGGTTTTTTATCTAAACCGGAATATCAGTTGAACAAATATTTAAGTCCAAGCTGAATTCCCCAGGTTCCTGCAACTGAGCTTGGATCCTGGAAGGATTTTGTGATATATTCTCCTCCGATTTTTCTCATGCTGACTTTTAACTTACCTGTTGCAGGATCACGCCCATAATCAAGAGGGGCAGGAGCAACAGATGGATTGATTATCAAAGGTGAGGTTGAAACAACGCTCTGGTTGAGACCCCAGCTTGAATTCAAAAGGTTTGCGAAGTTGATAACGTCAACGGTGAATTGCAGCTTGTTCTCCTGTTCTTTCACCTTGAGTTTGAACTCCTGCATGAAACGCATATCAAGACGGCTCTGCCATGGAGTGTAGGCAGCATTCCTCAGCATGAATTCACCTGCATGTTTACTCAGGTAAGGATCCTGTGCAGCAAATGCAAAATATGCATCGGCATCAGCCTGGGAAGCCCAAACAAAATCATCCTGACTCGTTGGAATATACATTAATTCATGTGTTGATGTTCCGTCCCTGTTTGCATCACCATTGTAAATATATGAGTATGCATCACCTTTATATCCGTTAAAGAAAAACGACAGGGAGGAAGCAAAGTATTTGGCATACTCAATTGTATAACTAAGTGAAAAAACCAACCTGTGAGGAGTATTATTGTATGAGAGTCCAAGTTCGTCAGAGTTCAGTTCCCGGGTGATCTGCCTGTATTGCCAGGCTGAGAACGGATCAGATCCGGATTTCCCTGTAATTTCCTCGTTCCAGCTCCTTGAATAGCCGATCATCCCTGCAAATCCATATATCCTTGGCAGATCAAGCTGGGCGGAGATTGAGTATCCTTGTCCCTTATTTGTATTACGCATTATAACAACATCTGTATAGGCATGATAATTGGCAGGATCGGTACTATATGTTATGTATTTTGTCGCGCTGGAGCTGTTTGACCACCAAGGCATTTCATTACCTCCAACATTATATGTACCTGCAGCATCCTGCAAGTTGATGTTCTCAAACTGTATTGCGTTGATTTCCTTGGTGTAGACTCCTTCAAGTGTAAGTCCCATGTCGAGCGGAAGCTTGAAGTCAAAACCGATGCTTGTACGCCATACCTGCGGAAGTTCAAAATCCTTGTCAATTGCAGCTATTCTTCCTCCTGCAACGTTTGATTGCGGGAAGATATCAGCTATAGCGCTGTTGTTGAGAAGCTGAGTAGCATCTGCCTCGAACGGGATCCGTGAGAGTTGTGTCCTGGCTGCTGCACCGCTGTTTGCACTTATAACCAGCTGGTACTGGATCATGCCGCTGTTTGTAGGCTGGTTTGTGAACCATACAAACGGAATACGTCCTGTGAATATACCTGTACCGCCACGAATTTTAAGGAACTTGTCGCCGAATACATCATATGAGAAACCCAGACGTGGAGACCACAGGACTTTTGCCTTGGGCCAGGTTGAAAGATCAACTTCTTCGCCATCAGCAAATGTGAGTCCGTTAAGAGCCGGGTTGTCAAGCGCTCCGTCAAGGTACATCGGCAGATCGATACGAACACCACCGGTAACCTTCAGGTTGTCAAGCACGCTGTACTCATCCTGGATGTATGTTGAAAACTGGCCGAAAGAAAGCTCGGCAACCGGGTTGGTTAAGTTGTTGATCGGATATGTATAAGCGAAAGCAATCGGGTCGTTATTGTCATTGTATGTACCATCAACACCTGCACCACTTATATATCTTTCAAATGAAGCAAGGTCCTGAAACCTGTAATATGCCGACCCCTGTCGCAGGTAGCTGTTTGCAAAATACTGGTGTTCATATGATAAACCAAATGTCAGGTTATGTTTATCAAGCTGATAGGTCACATTATCAGTAAGAATCAGAGTGTTGTTGTCGACGCGGTTCTTGTATGTGAAAAGCTCATAGCCTGCCGACATCTGTACATCGCCTGTTCCTGCGTTTCCGAACATGATATCAATGAACGGGAATTCTTCGCTATCGCTGGCACGTGGCTGCTTGTACATCGTGTATGCTACAAGGAGTTTGTTTGAAATCTCGCCGAAGCGGCTGTTAAGTTCACCTGTTATTGAATGGAGCTTGTTTGAGTTGAAATACTGCGCATTCTCAAATGACATACCACCTGTGCGGCTGTGACGGCTGGTCGAAATTGAAGGTCTTGCATCACCGCTGTTGCTTGGTCTCGAAACGTTTGAGCTCTCGGAGAAGTTATAGCGGATAGTGAATTTGTGATCCCTGCTTATGTTCCAGTCAAGCTTGAGAAGGATCTTGTTGTTCTTTTCATTGTCACCGCCCCAGCTTTCATAGGGCCCTGTTTCATAACCGAAATTATTAAAAAGCACCTGTGAAAACCTCTGGAGGCTGTCAGCGGTAACTCTTGTATTAACGTTCAGATCCGTTAAAGGATCCCTTCCGGGAGCGAGCGCCAGGAGGGTGTTGCCCGGGGTAAGTGTATTTTCTTTTTCACCACTTAGGAAGAAAAAGAGTTTGTTCTTGATTATCGGACCGCCCAGGGTGAAGCCGTATGCTTGTTTTGCAGACTCCGATACTGTAAGTTCTGTATCGCGGATCTTCTTCCCGCTGAAACTCTGGTCCCTGTAAAATCCGTAAACAGATCCCCTGAAGGTGTTGGTACCGCTTTTGGTAATGGCGTTTACGCCTGCACCCGTGAAGTTCGACTGCCGTACATCAAAAGGTGCAATGGCAACCTGTATCTCCTCAATTGATTCCATTGAGATAGGTTCTCCTGATACACCCGGCATGTTTGTTCCTGACAGACCGAAATTGTTGTTGAAATTAGCACCGTCAACAGTAACGTTTGTATTGTAAGCCTCACGTCCGACATACGATCCGGTTCCTGTTGAATAGGGTGAAAGCCTTGTATAATCTCCAAGAGTACGGTTCAGTGAAGGAATCAGGACCATATCCTGCTTGTTGATGTTTGAGCTGGCACCCATCTTTTCAGTATTGAATGCGCTGGGTTTTGTTCCTACAACCACAACTTCATTAAGTTCTGTGCTTGACTGGGTAAGCCCTGTATTAAGTGCAAAAGTCTCACCAAGCAGAAGGTTAATGTCAGTGAAGGTTTTTTTGGAGAACCCTATAAAGGATACTTCGATTTTATATGGACCGCCGGGACGCATCCCCTGGATTGTAAACAACCCCTGGTTGTTGGCTGTAGCACCATACATTGTTCCCGAAGGTACATGTGTTGCGACAATAGTTGCTCCTGCCAGTGCTTCTCCCTGACCGTCCGCAATCTTGCCGCTCAACGAGGATGTTGTAGCTCCCTGTCCGAAGATCACGACAGAGACAAAAACAAACAACAACGTCGCAAATGTGCGTTTTAATTGTTTCATCATAGAATTAGGATTAAGGATTAATAATTATTGTTAGTTCTTTACGCAATAAATTGGTTATCTGGTAAATCCGGAATTGACTCCCAAAAAAATCCGGAGCAACAATTTACCACTCTTTGAATGATCAGGGTTAATTTGAAAAAGATTAGTTTTTAACAAATTATGAGCATAATCTGTTAGTATCTTTTCAGACGATTCCCGGCATAATATTACTGGTCGCTCCGGTGTTTTCACTGACATATTTCCTCGCCGCCTCGGCTGATTTTTTATATGCCGCTTCATCTGTCATCAGCCTGTCAATTATTCCTTCAAAATCAGGGTAAGTCTCAAATGAATAAGCTCCTCCTAACCTGATAAGCTCAACGGCTTCACGGAACTTCGTGTGATTAGGGCCGAACAGTACAGGGATACCCCAGCAGGCAGGTTCAAGAATATTATGTATACCTTTCCCGAATCCGCCTCCGATTGCAGCAATATCTGCATACCTGTAAGCTGAAGAGAGCATTCCGATATTATCAATTATGAGCACCCTTGCATCTGCATCGGCATCAGTGAACTGTGAGAATCTGATATGTTTTGTTTTAAGATGTCTGACCAGCCATTCTATGTTCGCGCCGTCAATTTCATGAGGAGCGAATATCCATTTCATCCTGCCGGGGTAACTGTTGATATACCTTGTAATTATCTCTTCATCCTGCTTCCAGCTGCTTCCGGCAAGAAATATCTTTTCATTGCCCCTGAACAGTTCAAGCTGAGGAATCTCCCTGGCACTGGCTGTGATCTGCAACACCCTGTCAAACCTTGTATCCCCGGCAACTGTAACATTCTGCAGTCCGATAGTTCCGAGCAGGTCAGATGAATTCTGGTCCTGAACAAAAAACCAGCTGAAATTACTAAGCATACGACGGAAGAATTTTCCATACCATTTGAAAAAAAGCTGATCCCTGCTGAAAATCCCTGATATCAGATAAAGCGGTATTTTCCTTCTCCCAAGCACTGTCAGAAAATTGTACCAGAATTCATATTTGACAAAAATGACAACTGCCGGATCGATCATGCTGATGAACTTCTCCGCATTGCCAGGTGTGTCGGATGGCAGATAACAGATAATATCAGCCAGTTGATGATTTTTCCGTATCTCATAACCTGAAGGAGAGAAAAACGTAAGAATGATCCTGACATGCGGTTTTTCTTTCTTAATTGCTTCTATAACCGGTCGTCCCTGTTCAAACTCACCCAGGGATGCACAATGTATCCAGACATACCTTTCACCGGAGCTGATTTTTTGCTTTAATACATCAAACCAGTCCTTGCGGCCATTTATCCAGAGCCGGGCTTTTTCATTAAATGGCGAGGCGAGTCTGGCTAACCACGTAAAAAGCACTATTCCAATATTATAAAGTATCCTCATGCTTTACGGAAGAATTGTCAAAGTTATGAAAAAGGCTCAACGGTGCAACGGCGCAATGGTGCAAAGGCAATAAAAAATATAGTAAAGATTAGACCGTTGAACCTTTGAGCCTCTGCGCCATTGAGCCTTTTTAAAAATATCTTCTAATTTTGTATCATATAATATCATCACCATGATAAGATTAATTGCTCTGATTATCTCGATCGTCCTTCAGATCATCGCAGCCTCTATTGCCCTTGGATTCATTAAAATGACAAAATACAGGATTTCGTGGATCCTGCTTTCATTGTCGTTCGTTTTCATGGCAGTACGGAAAATCATTCAGCTTTTTGAATATTTCCGGGGAACCCCATCATATACCTGGCAGATGATTGATGAGTGGATAGGAGTTCTTGTTTCCTTTATGATCATCGTGGGTGTCATACTTATTCGTGAGATTTTCTATTCTCTCAAGAGGGCTGAAATTGACCGCCTCAGGACGGAAAGAAGAGTGCTGAATGCAATTATAAACACCGAGGAGAATGAAAGGAGAAGATTTGCAAAGGATCTTCATGACGACCTGGGCCCGCTTCTTTCAACGGTAAAAATGTCCATCTCATCACTTACTGATAAAATAAAGGATCCAGCGGGCATTGATATCCTGAACAATACCAACCACCTGGTAATAGAGGCATTGAATACCATAAAGGATGTATCAAACAACCTGAGCCCGCATGTTCTGTCAAATTTCGGACTTGCCAGCGCAATAAGCGCATTTACCACAAAGATTTGTCAGGCCGGGATTGTTGAAATTGATTTTAAATCAAACATGGAAGACCAGCGCCTTGAGAATGATAAAGAGGTTGTCATTTACCGTGCTGTATGTGAACTGATTAATAATTCTATCCGGCATTCCGGTGCTTCCAGGATTGAGATTGAGCTTCATAAGCACGAAAAATTTGTTACCTTGCAGTACTATGATAATGGTCGCGGTTTCGACACATCATCTCTTGACAGGGATGACAACAAGGGCATGGGGCTCTCAAATATTGAAACACGTGTAAAATCTGTTGAGGGGGTATTCATACTTGAGAGCTCGGCAGGAAAAGGAACTACTGCACTTATTAAAGTTATTGATGAAAACTCATAATGGAAAAAATACGGATTATAATAGCAGATGATCACCAGCTTTTCAGGAACGGACTGAAGATACTCCTGAATTCCTTCCCGGAATTTGAAGTTTCAGGCGAAGCTTCCAATGGTGAAGAATTTCTGAAACTGCTTAAAACCTCCCCGGCTGATATTGCGCTGATGGATATAAACATGCCGGAAATGGACGGAATTGAAGCAACAAGGAGAGGACTTAAAATTTATCCCGGCATTAATATAATTGCTTTGTCGATGTACGGCGAGGAAGAGTACTATTATAAGATGGTCGATGCCGGGGCAAAAGGTTTCCTTCTTAAAGATTCTGATATTTCCGAGGTAAAGGAAGCCATTCTTACAGTGATAAAGGGAGGAAGCTATTTTTCACAGGAGCTGCTTTACCATGTGATCCAGAAAATAAAACACCGTGAGCTGGAAAGTAAAACAGCCAATCTTTCGAAAAGAGAAAAGGAAGTTCTTTTAAAGATCTGCGAAGGACTTTCAAACCAGGAAATTGCAGATACTTTATTCATTAGCAAAAGAACTGTTGATAAGCACAGGGCTAACCTTCTTGGAAAGACCAATTCAAAGAATACAGCCAGCCTTATCCTCTTTGCAATCAGGAACAAGCTTATAGAAATATAATGGCGGAATCACATGCTCTGGGGAAAAGGGGTGAAGATGCCGCAGCCGGGCATCTTAAAAAATCAGGCTACAGGATACTGAGACGGAACTGGAAAGCCGGAAAGCTTGAAATTGACATAATCGCTGAAAATAATGATTTCATTGTCTTTGCTGAAGTTAAAACCCGTTCCGAAGATTTCAAGGAAGATCCGAGAGGTGCCATCAACAGGGAAAAACAGAGATCAATAATCCTGGCAGCGGATAATTATGTGAGATGGAACAATATTGACAAGGAGAGCCGGTTCGATGTGATTATTGTAATAATGAAAGATGATGTGCCACAGATAGACCACATTGAGGGCGCTTTCTACCCGACTCTCAGATAGCTATTATACTTTTATTATACCTTTGCAAGCTGAAATAATTCCATAAATAAACCAAACCGAATAATATGAAAACACGTCTGCTCGCTTCCGCACTGATTGTTTTTGCATTGTTCCCATTAAGTGCACAAAAGAAAATTGCTGCTCCTCAGCAAGTAAAAGCCGAGGAGGGCTATATATTCACCAAGGTTGTTGATCTCAAAGCCACTTCAGTAAAAAATCAGTCTGCAACCAGTACCTGCTGGTGCTTTGCCACAACATCATTCATAGAATCTGAACTGCTCCGTATGGGCAAAGGCGAATATGATCTTTCCGAAATGTTCATAATAAGACAAAATTATCTTGACAGGCTGGAGGATAATTATCTCAGACAGGGAAACGGAAATATTGATGAAGGAGGCAATGGACATGATTTCTTTTATGCGTTTTCAGAAGCAGGTATTGTACCTGATGAAGTTTATTCAGGATTGAATTACGGATCTCCTGTTCATAACCACAATGAATTGCAAAGTTTTATTAAAGCTATTGCTGCAGTTCCGATCCAGCTGAAAAACCAGAGTAAGCAATATTCCAATATTCTCGATGCTGTACTTGATACTTATCTTGGAAAAGTACCGGAAACATTTACCTTTAAAGGACAAACATATACCCCAAAATCATTTGCTGCCAGCCTTGGCATTAATCCTGATGATTATGTTGAACTGACTTCTTTTACACATTTCCCCTTTTATGAACAGGGTATTCTTGAGATCCGCGACAACTGGAGGATGGAAGGTTTCTATAATGTACCACTTGATGAACTTATTGAAATTATTGATTATTCATTAAATAATGGATATACAGTGAACTGGGACGGAGATGTAAGTGAACCTGGTTTTTCACACACTAAAGGTTATGCAATTCTCCCCTTAGCTTCAACTGTAAACAGGGGACCAATGACTGACAGGAACAGGCTTGAAAGAACCCCGGACCCGGGACAGCCCTCTGCCCAGGCATTGACTGAAAATCCGGGATCCGAAGTAAATGTGACACAGGAACTGCGTCAGGCAGGTTATGAGAATTTTACAACTACCGATGATCATGGAATGCATCTTACCGGAATCGTAAAGGATCAGAACGGGACAAAATATTATAAAACCAAAAATTTCTGGGGAACTGAAAGAAATGCTTTCGGCGGCTACCTGAATATGTCGGAAAACTATGTCAGGGCTAAGACCTTGTTCATAATGGTCCATAAAAACGCAATTCCTCCGGAAATAAAGACCAAGCTGGGGATCTGAATAATTGTCCTGCAAGACTTATTCTATTAACAGGTTACAACCACGGATATCGCTGTTATCCAGCCTGCCCAGGACTTCAAAGCTTGCGTCGTCATGAAGTTTGCCGAAATCGTCGGTTGCAATAAAGGAGCATGAATTGATATTTGCAAGGTCAATTACATTAATTCCTCCGGTACTTCCCGGCTGGGTAATTATCGATAGCGGATCGTGGGGATCCCTGATAAGGATCTTCATCCATGGCGGTGAAAAGAAGATCCCGTCCCCTCTTGAATATGCCTGGCTGAACAGCTCTGTCATCCCGTATTCAGAATGGATAGTCTCCACATTGAGATTCCTTTTTAAAACCAGATGCATCTCTCCTCTTGTGATCTCTTTTCTTCTGCCCTTCATCCCGCCTGTCTCCATAATGATTACTCCCGAAAGGTCAGGATGATGTTTTTCAGCAAGGTCTAGAAGCGCAAAACTAACTCCCATCAAAAGGATTTTCCTTCTTTTATTTCTGGCTGATCTTATATGTAAAATCAATTCCGGTATATTGTCCCTGTAAAAACCGCTGTCAGGATAAGCGCTTTGCGTTATTATTTCATGCATCATGTAAACAAGCGACGAATTTTGCCTTTCGGTATAGGAGGGCAGTAATGCAGCTATGAAATAGTCAGCCGGATCACCATAAAAAAGACTGAAAGCCCTGGAAAAGCTTTCCTTATAGACCGACGGATCAGTCACATAATGTTTACTGGCTGAATCTCCTGATGTGCCGCTGCTTTCGAAAACCATAACCTCCGGAAGGTCGCCGGTGATTATTTTATGATCTCTGAAGAATCCGGCAGGAAGGAAAGGTATTTCAACAGGGAAATTTACAGTGGCAGGATCAACGTCCAGCAGATCCAGGTATTCCCGGTAGATCTTATTATTTTCCGCCTGATATTTAAATATTTCCAGTGTGATCTTCTGAAAATCATCCTGGCTTTTTATACTGAATATCCTATTTGTGATCCCGGGTATCATTTGCCGGGGAAAGTTAATGATCCGTCCGGCTGATAAACCCATTCAAACGTGCATTCCGCAAAGTCACGGCTATCCCTCACCTCTGAAACAGTTGAGATGATCCTTATCTTTGCATAGTGTTCTGTACCCGACCTGTATATCCATACCTGGTTAGACTTTATCGGCAAGGCCAGACCAAGCCATTGCGTGACATTCATTTCAGTAAGGCTGTTAAATGCTTCTTTTGCTGAAGCTTCATCCGGATACTCTCCTGATTTATAGAATGAATTCTTATAATTATTTGTCTGCAGGAAAAGATTTGTGCCGTCGCTGTCTACCGTTATATCAGGAGGGGGATTATCAAGGGTTGATACTTTTTCAGCTTCTGAGAACAACAATCCGTAGGCAAAATAAGCCTGTGATGCCTGGTCAAATGCCAGGATATTGTCTATAGTTATTGTTCCTGAAGTCGGAATAACATCTTCCTTCGTGCAGAAATGCATGAATAACATTACAATGGTTATTATGAATGCAGCTTTCTTCATCCTCTATGCAAAGATAACGGATTTTGAAGAGTCGTATTACGCAAAAAGGCTGCATATTACAGCAGCCTTTGTATAGATTATACCCTCTGGGCCGTTGGGCCGTTATTAATCCCCCCTTATAGCCGTAATCCCGGGCAGTTTCTTGCCTTCCATATATTCAAGCATTGCTCCACCTCCGGTAGAAACATAGCTTACCTTTTCAGCGAGGTTATTCTTATTTATTGCTGCAACTGAATCACCGCCGCCGATAAGGCTGAATGCCCCTCTGGCGGTTGCTTCAGCAATCGCTTTTGCAATGGCTGTTGTCCCTTTTGAGAATTTCTCCATTTCGAATACTCCCATCGGGCCGTTCCAGAGTATGGTCTTTGAATTTCCGATCACGGCTGAAAATTCCCTGATCGTCTCTTCGGCGATATCGAGTCCAAGCCAGCCATCCGGAACAGCATCAACAGCAGTTATATTTGTATTGGCGTCATTTTCAAATTTCTCTGCATTCAGGCTGTCAGCCGGCAAATAGAGTTTAACACCTTTTTCTTTAGCCTTTTCAATGATCTTCAGTGCCAGGTCAAGCTTGTCTTCCTCACAGAGTGATTTGCCTATCTTCCCTCCTTTTGCCTTAATGAATGTATAAGTCATGCCTCCCCCGATTATCAGGTTATCGACCCTGTTAAGAAGGTTTTCAATCAGCATGATTTTGTCTGATACTTTTGCTCCGCCCATGATTGCTGTAAAAGGATGCTGGGCATTGTTAAGAACCTTATCCATGGCAGCGAGCTCGCTGTTGATAAGAAATCCGAACATTCTCCTGTCTTCAGGATAACAATCTGCAATAACTGCAGTGGTACCGTGAGCCCTGTGAGCTGTTCCGAATGCATCATTAACATAAACTTCGGCATAGCCGGCAAGTTTTCTGGCAAGCTCTTTTTGTTTTGCCTTCAGTTCTGCCTTTGCAGCTTTCTTTTCCTCATCAGTAGCAGTTTCGGGAAGAATTGGCTTTCCTTCTTCCTCAGGATAGAACCTTACATTTTCAAGCAGCAAAACTTCTCCGGGCTTTAATTCGGCCGACATTTTAACGGCTGATTCGCCAAGGCAATCATCAGCAAAAAGCACCTTTTTGCCAAGATGCTTTTCCAGCACCGTCAGAACTGGTTTCAGTGAATATTTTTCCATCCTGCCTTCCGGCCTTCCCAGATGTGACATCAGGATAACACATCCTCCGTCATTTATTATTTTATTTATGGTCGGCAGCGCACCCCTGATGCGGGTGTCATCAGTTACCACAAAGGTTTTTTTGTCAAGAGGCACGTTGAAATCAACCCTTACAATGACTTTCCTGCCTTTGAAATTGAAGTCCTGGATCATTTTCATATATCAATCGGTTTAAGGTTATTAATCAGATATCAATGGAATGCAAACATAAATAATTTTTGGGAATCATAAACCGCGGAGCGGTTACAAATATTCAAACAATGACATTCATTAATAAAGTTTAACTAATTTTGAAAAAAACTATGGCAAAAATCACATTAAAAGGAAATCCCGTATATACATCCGGCAATCTGCCCGAAATAGGCAAAACAGCTCCGGATTTTTCTCTTGTCAGGTCAGATCTGAGCACACTGTCATTATCAGAACTTAAAGGTAAAAAGCTCATTCTTAACATATTCCCCAGTCTTGACACTGGTGTCTGTGCAACATCCGTCAGGAAATTCAACCAGCTGGCTGCAGGAAAACCCAATGTTACAGTACTGGCCATTTCGAAGGATCTGCCTTTTGCACACGGACGTTTCTGTTCAACTGAAGGAATCACAAATGTTGTCACCCTCTCAGGATTCCGGGATACTGCTTTCGGAAATAACTATGGTATTGATATTATTGACGGACCTCTTGCAGGCCTCTATGCCAGAAGCGTTGTGGTTATTGATGAAGCAGGAAAAGTAGTATACACTCAGCTGGTTCCCGAAACAACGACTGAACCTGATTATGATAAAGCACTTGGAGCCTTGTAAGTGAATAATTACGGATAGCAGATGAAATGAATTTCTCCCGGATCCCAGGACATAAGGAAACTATTGCTAAACTGATCCGATCAGTCAGTGAAGAGAGGGTGAGTCATGCCCAGCTTTTTACCGGACCCGAAGGTTGTGGTTCCCTTGCCCTTGCACTTGCCTATGCCATGTATGTAAGCTGCGAGAACCGCACATCTGAGGATTCATGCGGAACATGCAAATCATGCCTGAAATATGAAAAGATGATCCATCCCGATCTTCATTTTGTTTTTCCTGTTATAAGGGACAAGAAAAATGCTGAACCGGTAAGCGATGCATACATAGAGCAGTGGAGAGAGTTTGTCAGGCAGTCACCCTACTTTGCTGTGAATGACTGGCTTAATTCAATTGAGGTAGAAAATGCCCAGGGATTGATATTTGCTTCCGAAGCAGGTGAAATAATAAAGAAGCTCAGTCTCAAGACTTTTGAGTCGGATTTCAAGATCATGATTATCTGGCTTCCCGAAAAGATGCATCCGGCTGCAGCCAACAAGCTGCTGAAGCTTATTGAGGAGCCGCCTGACAAAACACTATTCATTCTGGTTTCTGATGAGCCCGATAAGCTCCTGCCAACGATAATCTCAAGGTGCCAGCTGTTAAAGATCCCCGGCTTTTCTGATGAGGATATCAGGGAGTACCTTAAGACAAATTACAGTGATGATGACAGGAAAGCAGCTGAAATAGCGAAGGTCTCAAACGGCAATATCATAAGGGCTATAGCATTGCATGAAAATGAAGAATCAGCCATTCAGAACCTTGACCGCTTTAAGAACCTGATGAGATTTGCATGGAAACGGGATATTGTTTCAGTGATCGGCTGGTCGGAGGAAATAGCATCAACAGGAAGGGAACCACAGAAGAATTTTCTTTCATTTTCGTTGAGGATCCTCAGGGAAAACCTCATGCTTTCACTTGATCAGATGAAAAACAACCTGGTATTCCTTGCAGGAGATGAAGCCTCCTTTTCAGATAATTTCCATCCCTTCATCACTCAGAAGAATATCTACCCGCTGACAGATGAATTCAACCTGGCTCATTCTCACGTTGAGGCGAACGGAAATGCAAAAATTATATTCCTTGACCTGGCTCTTAAAGTTACAAGGCTGATCCGCTGATTGCCATCCGGGTAATTGAAATTGTTGCTTTTATTCACTATTTTTGCGGGATTATCAACATAGTTGGATCTTTATGACAGAGAATGAAGAAGTACAGGGGCAGGCGGGTGAAGAGATCCGGATGCCTGATATAAAATATAAGCCCGGCAGTAACAAACTTGACTCTTTCAACTGGCTCAAAGACCTTCCCGAATGCCCGGGGGAAAATGAAATAGTTGAAATAAGGTTCAAGAACACACGCAAGGGATTCTACAGGAATGTAAATAATCTGAGATTCGAAATCGGCGACCTGGTTGCAGTTGAAGCTTCTCCGGGACATGATATTGGAAGAGTTTCAATGACAGGGCGGCTGGTACGTGAACAGCTCAAGGAATGCAAGGTAGCCCTTGCTCCCGAAGATCTTAAAAAAGTATACCGTAAGGCCAAAGCTGTTGATATCCAGAAATGGGAAGAAGCTAAAAAACTCGAGATCCCTACTATGCTTCGGTCCAGGCAGATCTCTGAGGAGCTTAAGCTTAATATGAAGATAGGCGATGTGGAATACCAGGGTGACAGGACAAAGGCTATTTTCTACTATATCGCTGATGAGAGGGTCGACTTCAGACAGCTTATTAAAGTGCTTGCCGATGAATTCAAGGTAAGGATAGAGATGCGTCAGATTGGGGCCAGACAGGAAGCGGGAAGAATTGGAGGGATAGGAGCCTGCGGCAGGGAACTCTGCTGTTCAATATACATCACCAATTTCATTTCGGTTACAACAACCCATGCCAAATACCAGGAATTGACACTTAATCCCCAGAAGCTGGCAGGACAATGCAGCAAGCTTAAATGCTGCCTCAATTTTGAAGTGGACTGCTATGTTGATGCACAGAAACACTTTCCTCCAAAAGAGGTGCCTCTTGAAACAGCAGAGGGTACGGCATTTTTCCAGAAAATGGAAGTTCATAAAGGAATTTACTGGTATACAACTGATCAGCATTCAACTGCCAATCTCATTCCGGTACCGGTTGAAAGAGTAAGGGAAATACAGGCAATGAATAAAAAGGGAATGAAGGCTGATCGCCTTCTCCCGTCTGCGCAATCATGGGATACAGCTCCTGTTTCAGAAGATTTACTTAAAAACAACAGCCTCACAAGGTTTGATCCCGCTCCTGCCAAAAACCAGCAACAGCGCCATTCCCATAAAAGAAAAAACAGGAGATTCAATGATAAAAGAAACAAATAAAGGCCTGTTCCTTATATTATTGTTTTTCCTGTCATCATGCAGCAGTGACGTAGTTCTCACTGACAGTGTGATAATGCCCGATAAAATTTGGCAGTTATCAAATGTACCTGATTTCAGTGTGCCGGTCACTGACACAACTCAGCATACTGATGTGTTTTTCACAATACGCACCGGATCAGATTATCCGTTCCGAAATCTGTTTCTTTTCATAACAGCTTCCTCTCCTGATGGTAAAAGCATTACCGATACACTTGAATATGACCTTGCAGATGAAAAGGGGAACTGGTACGGAAAAGGATTCGGTGACATTCATGAGCTTGACCTGCCTTACAGATCAGATGTGTTTTTCCTTCTGAAAGGCACTTACAGGTTTAAAATACAACATGGAATGCGTATCGGCGACCTCCGGGGTGTTTATGATTTCGGACTCAGGATCGAAAAGAGTGCAAAGTAAAGCTGCAGATTGTGGGAAAGAACAAGCTGGCACGATTTGCCGAAATGGATACATTCAACAATGTTATCCAGCCTGACACGGAAGGCGCCTTTGGTAAAGATCACCCGGTGAAGGGAAAATGGAGATCGGATATCTTCGGTAATGCCAGTCCTGTCATTCTCGAACTTGGTTGCGGAAAAGGAGAATATACCCTGGGGCTTTCTGCCAGGTTCCCTGATAATAATTATATAGGTATCGACATCAAAGGCGCAAGGATGTGGCGCGGAGCAAAAACTGCTTTTGAGAATAAAGTCTCAAATGTTGCTTTTCTTCGTACCAGGATTGAATATATTGAATCATATTTCGCTGAAAATGAAATAGATGAGATATGGATTACATTCCCTGATCCCCATACAGGCAAACGCAATTCAAATAAACGGCTTACTTGTCCGTGGTTCCTGAATATTTACCGTAGTTTTCTTAAAGACAAAGGAATAGTTCATCTGAAAACCGATAATGCTGAGCTTTTCCATTATACAAGGAATCTTGCTGAAGGGAACAACCTTCAGGTGATATACTCAACCCGGGATCTGTACGCAGATAAAACTGGCGACGAAATCCTTTCAATAAAAACTCATTATGAAAATCATTTTCTGGCCGAAGGACTCAAAATACACTACCTTGCCTTCAGGCTGGAAAAAAACAGGACTATTGCAGATGCCGCGTCAAAAGTCAGCCTGTAATAATGATTTTTTCAGCAGTGTTTATGAAGTCACCATGCTGATACCCTTCGGGAGGGTAACATCGTATGGTGCGATTGCACGTTACCTTGGTTCGGGATGCTCTGCAAGGACTGTCGGATGGGCTCTCAACGCCAGTCATACGGGTCCGGGCTTTATTCCTGCCCACAGGGTCGTAAACCGGAACGGGCTCCTCACTGGGAAACGTCATTTTGGGAATTCTACCACCATGCAGCAGCTTCTTGAAAATGAGGGCATTATAGTTGAAGATGACCAGATACTCAATTTCAGTGAGAAATTCTGGGATCCCTCAGCTGAACTAAAATGAATATTTGGCGTTAATATTTAAAAGTGGTAATATTGCAGTCTGTTTATTTAATTTAAATAAAAATATGTTCGCCAACGACCAGATACTGAACGCATTAAAAAACGTAATCCATCCTGAGAAAGGAAAAGATATCGTTACACTCGGGATGGTATCTGAAATCAGATCTGATGAAACCGGCATTTATCTGGTAATTAAACCTGAAAAATCAAATGACCCTTTTATCTCTTCCATAAAAAGTACCATCGCGAGGACAATAAAAGAAACCCTTGGAGCCGATGCAGTAATTGCAAATATTGAAGTAAGTCGAGGGATGAAAGTGGAAAAGAAACATGAGGTGTCTGCAGAGCTCCTGCCAGGTATAAGCAATATCATTGCCGTATCGTCAGGCAAAGGAGGCGTTGGCAAAACAACAATTGCTGTAAACCTGGCGATCGCCCTGGCAAGAAAGAATTTGAGAGTCGGACTTCTTGATGCAGATGTCTTCGGTCCTTCGGTTCCAAAAATGCTTGGTGCTGAAGATTTCAGACCTGATATTAAAAGGGAAAACGGTACTGATTTTATAGTACCGCTTGTAAAGTACGGAGTAAAAATACTTTCAACCGGTTTTTTTGTTAATTCTTCAGATGCTGTTATCTGGAGGGGGCCTATGGCTTCCAATTTTCTGAAGCAATTGATGTCACAGGGTGAATGGGGCTCCCTTGACTACCTTCTGATTGATCTTCCTCCGGGAACCAGTGATATTCATCTGACATTAGTCCAGGAGGTAGCAGTCACAGGAGCTATTGTAGTCAGCACCCCCCAGGAAGTTGCTCTGGCCGACGCGGTTAAGGGCATTTCAATGTTCAGAAGCGAAAGGATCAACGTACCTGTCCTGGGACTCGTTGAAAATATGTCGTGGTTTACTCCTGCCGAGCTTCCGGGAAACAAATACTTCATCTTCGGCCGCGACGGCGGAAGAAAGCTTGCCGATAAGATGGGAGTGCCCTTGCTCGGACAGATCCCAATAGTACAAAGTATTTGTGAAAGTGGTGATAAAGGAATTCCTGTTGCTCTTGAAAACTCTCCTGCAGGAGTAGCTTTTATGTCCCTGGCTGATGAGTTAACCGATAAGGTAGACAGGAGAAACAGGGAACAGAGACCTACAGTAAAAGTCAAAATGAACAATAAAAACTGAAAAATATGCCGGAAAATAAAAACATCAGGGAACGCGTTGTGAAAGCACTCAACAGGGTCAGGCCTTATCTTCAGTCAGACGGAGGCGACATTGAACTTCTGGAAATAACTGAAGACCTTTCAGTAAAAGTAAAGCTTACAGGCGCATGCCATGGCTGCCCGTTCAGCATGCAGACTTTAAAAGCCGGAGTTGAGCAGGCTATCATGAAAGAGGTTCCCGAAATAAAAAGGGTTATTTCTGCCTGACAAACCGCAACTGCCCAATTTTATTTACCTTTGAAATACTATACACGGATTTGGTAAGTTTATAGTATTAAAATCTTTTTATTGCCTTCACTCAAAGCACTATATAGATACCTGTTGCTGGCGGTACTGCTGTTTCTTCCGGTAAACTGTTCTGTGGAAAAAAACACGGCAACAACCAGGTTTTATCATGGCATGACAGCCAGGTATAATATCTACTTTAATGGTTATGAGAGCTTTAAGGCAGGGCTTCTCAAAGTTCTTAACGGACATACCGATGACTTTGCAGAATTGCTTAAGGTGTTCGAATACAGCGATCCTTCATCTGTTTCGCGATGTGGTTCCGACATGGAAAAAGCCATACAGAAAGCCTCAAAGCTGATCTCACTGAAATCAATTACAACCAAACCTGAAGGAGAAGAGCTTCTTAACCGCAAGGAGTATAATGAATGGGTTGATGACAGTTATCTCCTCATTGCAAAAGCACGTTTTTACAAGCAGGAATATAATGAATCCGCAGCTGTTTTTGAGTATTGCATTACCCAGGCCAATGATCCTGCGATAAGAAAAGAGGCTTCAATATGGCTCGCGCGGATTCACAATGAAAGAGGCAGATTCAGCGATTCATACCGTTTACTTTCAGAACTCGAGATCCCGTCAAAGTCCCCAAAAGGATTGAAGGCAATGTACAACACGACCCTGGCTGATCTTTATATAAAACAGAAGAAATATTCCGAAGCTATCGATCCGCTCCAAAAAGCCATTGATCTTGTTTCAGGGAAAAGATCAAGATACAGGTTCACATACCTGCTTGCCCAGCTTAATGAAAAGGCAGGGAATGCATCGGCTGCGATATCGCTGTACCGCGATGTTGTCAAAATGAAACCTCCCTACGATGTTGAATTCAATGCCAGGATAAATATTGCAGGAGTATTTGATGTAAACTCCGGCAATCCCAGGGAGATGAGGAAAGAGATGGAAAGGATGCTGAAGGATTCAAAGAACAAGGACTTTCTCGACCAGATATATTTTGCTCTCGGGAATCTGTCAATGAAGGAGGGCAAAGAGAATGAAGCCCTGGATTTATACAAAAAATCCGTTTCATCTTCCTCCGTAAACCAGAATCAGAAAGGGAGATCTTACCTGGCGCTAGCAGACTATTTTTACAGGAAGCCCGATCTTATGATGGCCGGAAAATACTATGACAGTACAGTTGTATTCCTGGATAAGACTCATTCCGATTACCAGACTTTGAAAGCAAAGTCACAGAATCTCAACGCTGTTGTGTCACAGCTGACTATAATTCAAACCGAGGACAGCCTTCAGAAAGTAGCCGGAATGACTGAAGCAGAAAGGAGCGCCCTGATATCTTCCATCATAAATGATATTACAAAAGCTGAAAGCGAGGGAAAAACATCCCAATACTCCGACAGGTATAATCTCGGGCAGTTCTATGAGAATGAAAGAAGATTCCAGGATAATATTGAACAGGAGGGCAGGTGGTATTTTTATAACCAGGCAGCACTTACTTTCGGCCGGACAGAATTCAGAAGGAGATGGGGCGACAGAAAACTTGAAGATAACTGGAGAAGAATTAATAAGGCAAGGACATCAGGCGCTTTTTCCGCAAATGATGGCGGAGAAGCTTCCCAGGCTGGCAGAGACTCTATAAAAGCTGAAACGGCAGACTACAAGAAACCCGAATTCTACCTGAAGAATCTTCCGCTGACCGATTCCCTTTTGGCTGCATCCAACAACAGGATAGTGAATGCCTACCTTAATGCTGGAAAAGCCTATGCCGAAAAGATACTTGATCCGGGGGGAGCCACCGAATCCTTTGAAAAAATACTTACAAGGTATCCCGATAATGAGCTGGTGCCTGAAGTCTTGTACAATCTTTATAAAGTAAACAAAGACGTTAATTATTCAAAGTCTGAAACATACCGGCAACGTCTGATTGAAAGATATCCATCCGCTGAATTTGCCAAAATGATCTCTGATCCCGGTTATTATGACAAGAAGATGGAAGATCTGAAAATGGCAGAGCAGATCTACAGGGAAGCTTATGACAATTACATCAGGGAGAACTTCACTGCTTCAATAACTTTGTGCGACACTGCGCTTAGAAAGTACAACAAGGATCTTCTTGCCCCGAAGTTCATTCTCCTGCGTGCATACTCAATAGCCAGGATCAGCGACGAGAGAACCTTCAAGGATGAGCTGAATGCTCTTATCAAACAATGGCCCGGCAGCGAGGAAAGCAAAAAAGCAGGCGAGATAATTGCATTCATCAACCAGGAAATCCCGGAGTTAAAGGTAGAGGAAGAAAAGAAAATTGCAGAAGAACTCTATATCGTGGATACTTCGCTTGTTCATCTTTTTGCTCTTGTAATTGAAAATCCTGCATTTAATATCAATCAGGCAACATTCGATGTAATAAGCTATAATATCGACAACTATACAAACCTGAACTACAGAACTGAAGGCACCATTGCCGATAACAAATATATTCTGATCACCGTTTCGGGGTTCCGTAGATATTCGATAGCCAGGGAATACTATTCAGCATTCTCTTCAGAGAAGCTTGTCAGAAATCCTACTGCCTCAAGGATGTATTCTTTTCTCATCAGCAGTGAAAACCTTAAGGTGCTTAACAATGATAAGAATCCCGGACGATATTTTCTTTTCTTTAAAGAAAACTATTTCCCTGAAGATAAATAATGGAGTATTAACATGAGGAAGATAAGGATTTTATGGACAGATGATGAGGTTGAGGTGCTCCGCCCTCATATCTATTTCCTCGAGGAAAAAGGATATGAAATTGATACATGTTCGAATGGGAATGATACTGTGGACCTGGTGAGGCAAAACTCATATGATCTCATCTTTCTCGATGAACATATGCCGGGATTAAGCGGCATTGAGACTCTCAGGCTGATCAGGGAAGTACGTACGGATATTCCTGTGGTAATGATCACAAAAAGCGAAGAGGAAGATCTCATGGAGGCAGCTATAGGATCCGAAATAGCCGATTATCTTATCAAGCCCGTTAAGCCGAAGCAGATACTTCTGGTAATAAAAAAGATTCTTGATCAGAAAAGACTGGTCACTGAAAAAACCACTACCGATTACAGGCAGGAATTCAGCCGTATAGGCAGCATGATATCATCAGCTGTAACATGGAATGACTGGACAGACATTTACCGCAAAATAACCTTCTGGGAATCTGAGCTTGAAAAATCATCCGATCCGGGAATGGCCGGGATACTCAAGACGCAGGAAAATGAAGCCAATAATTCGTTCTCGAAATTTATATCGGGAAATTATCTTTCCTGGCTTGACAGGAATAGTACCAATGCTCCTGTTATCTCTCCTGCCCTTTTCACAAAAAAAATATTCCCTTTCATAAGTCCGGGCAGACCTCTGTTCTTTATTCTAATTGATAATATGAGGTACGATCAGTGGAAAACCATTTCAGCCGAGCTTACAGGTCTTTACAGGATCGTTGATGAGGATATGTACTTCAGCATTCTGCCTACAGCGACTCAGTACAGCAGAAATGCTATTTTTTCCGGACTGATGCCGGCACAGATAGCCGATCTTATGCCCCAATACTGGATTGAAGATGACGATGAAGCAGGCAAGAACAACTTTGAGGAGGAGCTGTTCAGAAACCAACTTGCCCGGAAGGGGCTGAAATACAAATGGTCATACTATAAGATAAGCAACAGCATCGAGGGGAAAAAGCTGAATGAGAGAATCAGACAGCTGCTTGAAAATGATATCAATATTATTGTTTACAATTTCGTTGATATCCTTTCACATGCACGCACCGAGGTTGGAGTTATAAGGGATCTGGCAGATGACGAGACTGCTTACAGGAGCCTTGTCAGGTCATGGTTTGTACATTCTTCACTGTTTGAACTGCTGAAAATACTGACCTCTCATCTTGTCAAAGTAATTTTTTCAACCGACCACGGAACAATAAGGGTTCAGAATCCTGTAAAGATTATAGGTGATAAAAGGACTTCAGCCAATCTCCGTTACAAGGCAGGGAGAAATCTTGATTACAATCCTTCAGACGTTTTTGAACTGAAAAATCCTGAAAAAGCCCTTCTTCCAAAGACCAATATCAGTTCGAGATATATTTTTGCCAGGAACAAGGATTTCCTTGTATACCAGAATAATTTCAACTATTATGCCGGTTATTACCGTAACACATACCAGCATGGAGGAATTTCGATGCAGGAGATGATGCTGCCTGTTGCTTGTCTTGATCCCGTTTCATGAGAATAGAGGTCAAAAATAAGAAACAACTTCCCCTGGCTGCCCGTCAGCTCCTTGAACATGCGGGTGAAAGAAGGATATTTGCATTTTACGGAACCCTTGGTGCCGGGAAAACTACCTTCATTAAAACCATTTGTGAAACATTGGGTGCAGTCGATAGTGCAAGCAGTCCTACTTTCACCATTGTCAATGAGTACAGGACAAAAACCGGCGAATCTCTGTATCATATTGATTTCTACAGAATAAAGAAGACCAGTGAAGTATTTGATATAGGCATTGAGGAGTACCTGTACGGTGAAAGCTATTGCTTCGTGGAATGGCCTGAACTTGCTGAAGATGTTCTGCCGGAGAAAACAGTTAAGGTCCGCATTACTGTCGGAAACAATGAAGCGAGAATTTTTGAGATTTCATAACCTGATCTTATTTTGCTCCTGTATTCCATTTTTTTTAACTTTGAAGAAATAACACTTTTTCTGACATGAACATGAAAGGCAGGAGCGGAAAAGTGAATCTCGGCAACGGAGCATTTATGCCCAAGGAAGAACATCTTGAGACCGCTGTCAGGTTCAGAAGGATTTCTATCGGTATCCCAAGTGATGCGAAGGATGACGAGAAGAGAGTGGCGCTGACACCGGAAGCAGTCAATATCCTGGTTGAATCTGACAACGAGGTTGTGGTGCAAAAAGGTGCAGGCACCGGGGCAAATTATTCCGACAAGGATTACAGCGAGAACGGAGCTTTGATCACTGATTCCCCCGCGAGGGTGTTCAGTTCGGATGTCGTGATCAAGGTTGCACCTGTGACTGAAAAGGAGACAGACTACCTGAAAGGCAACCAGGTGATAATGTCATACCTGAATGTCCTAAAGCTGAATGAAGAGACTCTTGCGCGGCTGATCCGGAAAAAAGTGACGGCAATTGCTTTTGAGAAGGTCCGTGACTCTAACGGAACATTACCTGTCGTTGAATCGATGAGTGAGATCAGCGGAGTCACGTCTGTGCTGCTGGCTTCCGATTACCTGAGCAATCATCATGGCGGAAAAGGTGTCATGCTTGGAGGAATTACAGGAGTTACACCAACAGAAGTCGTGATTCTTGGTGCCAACACCGCAGGTGAATATGCTGCCAGGGCAGCTATAGGCTTGGGATCTGTCGTGAAGGTATTTGACAACTCACTGCAAAGGCTCAGGAAATTTGAAGTGACGATCGGTCAGCGGCTCCAGACATCGGTGTTTCACCCCCAGGTCCTTAAAAAAGCGCTTAAATCTGCCGATGTGCTTATAGGAGCAATTGAGCTGGAGGATCTCCGCCCATGGTACTATGTAACTGAAGAAATGGTCAGCAGCATGAAGAAGGGTGCTGTGATCATTGACCTCAGCATCGACCGCGGAGGCTGTATCGAAACCACTGAATGCAGGGCTCTCAGAGACCCTGTGTACGAAAAGCACGGAGTTGTCCACTTTTCTGCATGGAACCTTCCTTCACGTGTCAGCAGAACCGCATCAATTGCCTTAAGCAACGTTTTAGCCCCGCTGCTCCAGAAAATGGCAGATGCCGGAGGTATAACCCAGCTGCTGAAGAATGACCACGGTGTCCGTGACGGAGTATACCTGTATAACGGTATCCTTACGAATGAAACACTGGGACAGAATTTCGGGATATTGTCAAAAGATCTTGACCTTCTGCTTTCAGCATTCTGAAAATCAGATATAGGAAAGTACTGCCTGTTTCCCTTTTACTTGTATCCTGGCTTTTCCGCCTATATAAAAAGCACGGTTATCGTTGACATGTCCGGCAGGGAAATTGAAAAAGACAGGATAACCATAGCTTCTGACGGCATCATGGATTATTGATTCAGAACTCCTGCCCCAGGGGATTTTTGTCTCATTCATCTCATTTAAGCCTCCGGTAACCAGTGCTGCCAGTCCCCTGAGTTTGCCAGCAAGCTTAAGCGATGTCATCATTCTGTCAAGATGGTAATAGTATTCCCCCACCTCCTCAATTATCAGTATCCTTCCCTTTGTTTTCGGTTCAGCAGGTGTGCCGATCAGGCTGTAGATGAGCGAGAGATTTCCTCCTGTTACTTCACCTTCAGCCTCCCTTCCTTTGCCTGAGTCATTGGTCCACTTTACGGGCATACACCCCTGAAAGAGAGATTTATACAACGAATCAATTGTTTCAATGGTCTTTTCATGATTTGAGTAGTTCAAAGGCATCTCGCCATGTATGGATACCATATTATATATTTCACTCAGCCACAAATGGAGGATTGTGATATCGCTGAAGCCGACAAACCATTTCGGATGTAATCGCAGGGAAGAAAAATCAATCCTGCTGATTATCTTCAGCATTCCGTAACCGCCTCTTGAACAGAATATTGCCTTTATCCTTTTATTACCGGTCATCGCCTGGAAATCATGTAATCTTTCCCTGTCGCTTCCGGCAAATGGACCTTCCCTCTTCAGTGCATTTTTACCTACATGGACTTCAAGTCCCCAGTTTTCCAGGAATTTTACTGCTGCATTGATTTTCTCTTCATCGATGGCAAAAGCCGGTGAAACTATCGCAACTTCATCACCCTTCTTCAGAAACGGAGGCTGGATTTTTCTCAGAGACATGTGTATAATATATTATACGTAAAAGTAATCAATAATGTTTCATAAATCCTTGGAAACTGAGCTATAAAGAAGCCATTTTAATACAAAACCCACCCCTAACCCCTCCATGGAGGGGAACCTCTTTGTATGCCGTTGTGCCGTTGCACCCTGACACCTTTGTGCCGTTATTTTTTTTTCTTTGGAAGTTTTTAAAGATATTAGCAGTTCATTATCATCGTTATGAAAAAGTATAAAAGATACCTTATCACCTCTGCCCTGCCCTACGCCAACGGACCGATTCATATCGGCCACCTTGCAGGTGTTTATGTACCCTCCGATATCTTTACAAGGTATCTCAGGATGAAAGGGGAAGATGTGATATCGGTCTGCGGTTCAGATGAGCATGGTGTGCCAATAACACTGAAAGCAAGGAATGAAGGAGTTTCCCCGCAGGAAATAGTGGACAGGTATCATGCACTCAACAAGAAGGCTTTTGAGGATTTCGGCATTGCGTTCGATATTTACTCACGTACATCAAATAAGGTGCATTACGAAACTGCTTCTGAATTTTTCCTAAAGCTTTACAATAAAGGAGAGTTTACCGAAAAAACTTCGGAACAGTATTATGATGAAGAGGAAGGAACTTTTCTGGCAGACAGGTATATAATGGGGACATGCCCCCACTGCGGCAACGAGAACGCTTATGGTGACCAGTGCGAGAAGTGCGGCACATCGCTCAGCCCTTCGGAGCTCATCAATCCCCATTCAACAATAAGCGGCAGCAAACCGGTATTACGTGAAACGCTTCACTGGTACCTGCCTCTGGATAAATACCAGCCATGGCTTAAGAAATGGATCCTTGAAGATCACAGGGAATGGAAGACAAATGTTTACGGGCAGTGCAAATCGTGGCTCGATCAGGGTTTGCATCCAAGGGCTGTCAGCCGTGACCTCGATTGGGGAGTTCCCGTACCCGTGGAAAATGCAAAAGGAAAAGTTCTTTATGTGTGGTTTGATGCTCCTATAGGGTATATATCTGCCACAAAAGAGCTTACTCCTGACTGGGAAAAGTACTGGAAGGATGATGAGACAAAAATGATTCACTTTATCGGAAAGGATAATATTGTATTTCATTGTATAATATTCCCTGTCATGCTGAAGGCAGAAGGAAGCTTTATACTTCCTGACAATGTGCCTGCCAACGAGTTTCTGAATCTGGAGAGTGATAAGATCTCCACATCAAGGAACTGGGCAGTATGGCTCCATGAATATCTTGCTGATTTTCCCGGAAAAGAGGATGTGCTCAGGTATTCGCTCTGTGCAAGCGCACCGGAAACAAAAGATAATGACTTCACATGGAAAGAGTTCCAGGCACGCAATAATAATGAGCTTGTTGCCATACTTGGCAATTTCATAAACAGAACCCTGGTGCTGACTTCAAATTATTATGACGGAAAAGTACCCGAAACAGGAAAAATACATAATGAAGATGAGGCAGTATTAAAAGAGATCTTTCAGATCAGGCAGAATATTGAAACCAGTCTTGATGCCTACAGGTTCAGGGAGGCTCTCAGGGAGGCGATGAACCTTGCCAGGCTTGGCAATAAATATCTGGCTGATGCCGAACCATGGAAAGTAGTAAAGACAGATCCGGAAAGGGTGAAGACTATAATGAATGTATCATTGCAGATCACTGCGAACCTTGCAATCATGCTTGAACCGTTCCTTCCTTTTTCAATGGAGAAACTGAGAAGGTCAATCAATAGCGAACGGTTTAAATGGAGTGATGCGGGAAGGACTGATCTTCTTGCTCCCGGACATCAGATCAATAAGCCTGAACTGCTCTTTGAAAAAATCGGGGATGAGGAGATAACCAGGCAGGTTGAGAAACTTCAGGCAACGAAAAAAACAAATGAAGAAGCTTCCATGAAAACAGTACCGCCAAAAGATCCTGTATCCTTTGATGATTTCACAAAGATCGATATGCGCACTGCAACGATCCTTGAAGCTGAAAAAGTTCCGAAGACGACTAAGCTTCTCAAGCTTAAAATTGATACCGGGATCGATATACGGACCATTGTCTCAGGGATTGCTGAATATTTCGAGCCTCAGGCTATTGTCGGTAAACAGATTTCAATTATTGCAAACCTGGAACCAAGGAAGATAAAAGGCATTGAATCAAAGGGGATGATCCTGATGGCTGAAGACAAGGACGGGAAGCTGGTATTTATTTCTCCGGCTGAAAAAACCGGTAACGGCAGTGTGATAAAAT
>CAZGGZ010000028.1:26503-38528 GCA_964525415.1 uncultured Rikenellaceae bacterium
AAGCTGGTATTTATTTCTCCGGCTGAAAAAACCGGTAACGGCAGTGTGATAAAATAAAGTATCAGATCTTCTTCACCCAGATGCCAGGGAATTTTGTCGAAAGGGTGTTTGCCCTGTCAAGGGCTGCATTCAGGTCTTTACATCTTACGGCACTTACCCTGAAGAAGTTCTCAGGAGCAGCAAGGATCTCGGGATCAAAACCTTCTTTTCTCAGCATCTCAGCCTGATTCAATGCATTCTGCTTCAGTTTAAAGCTGCCCGTTATAAGGCAGTAATGCATTTCCTCAACAACAGGAGGAGCACTGACCGGCGGAGTAATCTGAACCGTTGCAGCAGTTTCTTCAACAGCTTTCCTGTTGTCTTCAAGTTCAGCAGTAACGAGTGGATTCAATGTCGTTGTCTCCACTTTCGACCTGAAGATGTCGCGGCTGAACGGAATTACTGCAAGAACGGCAAGCACAGGTATAATTACAGCTGCCCTCCATAATATTTTTTTCACGGAGCTGCGCTTTAACGGTTCCTTATTGATATGCCTTGTAATACGCTTGCGGATATCGTACTCCTCGAGGGGAGAATACTGGAAGGATTCAAGACCATAGGAATCAAGATGATAATTGACACTCATGTCAGGCTCAAACTGAACATTGCCTTCCTGGTTATTTATGAAACTGCCGATATTATCAAAAGTGACCTTTTCACCTCTCTCAAGCTTTTTCTTTACCCCGGAAACAAATTCATCAACCATGTTCCTGGCATCTCCATAGTTAAGTCCGGAGGCACCTGAAATTCTGCCGATAAGAAGTCCGTCATTATGGTTAAGATTCCTGTTAAATGAGATCTGCTTGACAGGCGGATAAAAAGTAGCGGTGTTCTTATCAATACGGGCAGGCGAATAGTTGCCGACAAAACCTCCAAATCCCGGAACAATCACACAATCATGACTGAACAATAATTCCCGTATGAAAGCTGTAATGTCCATGATATGATTTCTACACTTCACTACAAAAATAATAATTATCTTGGTAGTTCCAAAAAATCTGCTTCTGATGAGAGAAATACAAATGGTTGATCTTAAGGCACAGTATGAGAAACTGGGATCAGAAATTGATGCGGCAATTAAAAATGTGCTTAATTCCACGGCTTTTATCAAAGGGCCTGAAGTAGGTTTGTTCGAAAACGAGCTTCAGAAATACCTGAATGCAGGTCATGTCATCTCATGCGCCAATGGTACCGATGCCCTCCAGATATCAATGATGGCTCTCGGCCTGAAACCTGGTGATGAGGTAATTACTACCAATTTCACATTCATTGCTACAGTCGAAGTAGTTGCACTGCTTGGGCTGAAACTCGTTCTTGTCGATCCTGAACCCTCTTCCTTTAATATATCAGCTGAAGCAATTAAAAAAGCTGTCACTCCCAGGACAAAGGCAATAGTCCCTGTTCATCTTTTCGGGCAGTGTGCTGATATGGAGAATATAATGAAGCTTGCACGGGAGCGTGGTATCTATGTGATCGAGGATACTGCTCAGGCAACCGGTACCGAGTATATCTTTTCTGACGGCACCAGGAAGAAAGCAGGGACAATAGGAATTATTGGCACTACCTCGTTCTTCCCTTCAAAAAACCTCGGCTGTTACGGCGATGGAGGAGCTCTTTTCACAAGCGATGAAGCTATCGCCGGAAAAATAAGGAGTATTGCCAACCATGGGATGAAAGTAAAATACCATCATGATGATATAGGTATCAATTCAAGGCTTGATACCATCCAGGCGGCAGTACTTAATGTCAAGCTGAAATATCTTGACAGGTTCAATGCTGCAAGAAAATCGGTTGCTGACTTTTATGATAAGGCTCTTGCAGGCTGCAATTCAATAATCCTTCCTGAAAGATCCTCCTTTTCCTCGCATATTTTTCACCAGTATACGATCAGGGTGAAAAACGGGAAAAGAGATGAACTCAGAAAATTCCTTGATTCTGCCGGCATTCCGTCAATGATCTATTATCCGGTACCGCTGCATGTTCAGGATGCTTACCGTTATCTCGGTTATGGCGAAAATGATTTTCCTGTGACTTCCCTGTTATGCAAGGAAGTGCTTTCGCTGCCGATGCATCCGGACATGGAACAGGAGCAGCTTGATCATATTGTACTTAACATATTGAAATTCTTTTTAAAACAATAATCTATGGAGAAGGAGTATTTTGCTCATGAAACAGCCATCATTGATGAAGGCTGCATAATAGGAAAAGGAACTAAAATATGGCATTTCAGCCATATCATGAACGGTTCGGAGGTTGGAGAAAGATGCAATATCGGGCAAAATGTGGTAGTCTCTCCCGGAGTAAAGCTTGGCAGAAACGTTAAAGTTCAGAATAATGTTTCCATCTATACCGGCGTAATATGTGATGATGATGTATTCCTGGGACCTTCGATGGTATTTACGAATATTATTAATCCCCGCAGTGAAATAATACGCAAAGACAGCTACCTGACGACTATTGTCGAAAAAGGAGCATCAATAGGTGCTAATTCCACGATCATTTGCGGGATAATCATCGGCAGATATGCCTTCATAGGAGCAGGAGCAGTAGTGACAAAGGATGTTAAGCCATATTCTCTTGTTGTGGGAAATCCGGCACGTCAGACAGGCTGGATGAGTGAATTCGGACATAAGCTCATTTTTGACGATAAAGGATTTGCAATATGCCCTGAAAGCGGAGAAAGATACCGCCTTGAACATGGAAATGTTTCTAAAATTATTTAGTAGATTTGCGCTCCAAAAACATCAGTAATGGATACAGTTCCCAAGAATTTTGGTTTGATAGGCGTTGCAGGTTACATTGCAGTACGTCACCTCAAGGCAATAAAGGATACAGGCAATAATCTTCTTGCCAGTCTCGACAGGTTTGACAGTGTCGGTCTTATTGACAATTATTTCCCCCAGAGCGATTTTTTTGTAGAGTTTGAGCGTTTTGACAGGCATTTTGACAAGCTGAAAAGAGGCGGAACAAAAATCGATTATGTGAGTATCTGCTCTCCGAATTATTTACATGATTCACACATCAGGTTTGCCTTAAGACATCACGCAGATGCAATATGCGAGAAACCTATTGTACTCAATCCCTGGAATGTGGATGCCCTGCAGGAAATTGAAAATGAGACAGAGCATAAGATATTTACTGTGCTGCAGGTCCGCCTGCATCCCAGGATAATAGAGCTCAGGAACAAAATAAAGAATGGTCCTGCTGACAAGTTATATGACATTGATCTTACTTATATTGCGAGCCGCGGTAACTGGTATCACATCTCATGGAAGGGTGATATTCAGAAATCGGGCGGAGTTGCCACCAATATCGGAATTCATTTCTTCGATATGCTCGGATGGATCTTCGGAAGCACCAGGAAAAATATTGTACATATGTCTGAACCTGATAAAGCTGCCGGCTACCTTGAGCTGGACAATGCCAGGATCAGATGGTTCCTGAGCCTCGATCAGAATGATCTGCCGCCCTCTGTTGCTGAAAAAGGTCAGAGAACATTCAGGTCAATTGTGATCAATGGTGAAGAGGTTGAATTCAGCGAGGGATTCACTGACCTGCATACACAAACATACAGGGAGATACTGGCAGGAAAAGGATTTGGGCTTCAGGATTCACGCCAGTCGGTAGAAATAGCTTATACGATCCGCAATCTTAAACCTGTAGGGATAACAGGAGAGTATCATCCGATGCTGAAAACGGTTGCCCATTCGGGGATATTCAAATGAAAAAGAAAATAGTTGTCACCGGCGGAACTGGCTACATCGGTTCTCACACCGCTGTTGAACTTATTGAGGAAGGATATGAAGTTCTGCTCATTGACAACCTTTATAATTCGGAAGCTGTAGTTGCCGGATCGATCGGAAATATAACAGGGATCACACCCCGGCTTGAAATACTTGACCTTTGCGACAAAGAAAAGCTGGATAGCTTCTTTTGCAGCAATAAAGATATAGCCGGTATTATTCACTTCGCCGCATATAAGGCTGTGGGTGAGTCAGTTAACAAACCTTTGGAATATTACAGGAATAACCTGGTGTCACTGATGAATATCCTTGACGCGATGAAGCAATACAGCATACCTTATATGGTTTTTTCATCATCATGCACAGTATACGGGCAGCCTGAAAAATTACCGGTAACTGAAGATGCCCCAATCCAGCCGGCTGTTTCACCCTATGGAAATACTAAGCAGATAGGCGAGGAAATAATAATAGACTCCGTTTCTGCGGATAAAAATATCAATGCTGTTTCGCTGAGATATTTTAATCCGATCGGGGCACATCCTTCAGGGCTGATAGGCGAGCTGCCACGCGGTGTTCCTGAAAACCTTGTGCCATATATCACACAGACCGCTTATGGCTTAAGGGATGAGCTGAAGGTCTTCGGGAACGATTATAATACTCCCGACGGAACATGCATCAGGGATTATCTCCATGTGGTTGATCTGGCTAAAGCACACGTCATTGCAGTAAAGAGGCTGATTGAAAAGAAGAACCGCAAAAGCTATGAGGTCTTTAACCTGGGAACAGGAAAGGGAGTTTCAGTATTTGAAGCTATCAGATCCTTTGAAAATGTTTCGGGAATAAAGCTGAAATACAGAATTACCGGAAGAAGAGCCGGTGATATTGAGAAGATCTGGGCAGACCCGGCACTTGCCAATAAAGAGCTCGGCTGGAAAACCCTGAGCTCCCTTGATGATGCGATGAGAACTGCCTGGATCTGGGAAAACAACATCAGAAAGAGAAAAGTATAATCATGAAATTCAAAAGAACTGTACTGATCACCGGCGGAGCAGGATTCATCGGATCTCATGTTGTCAGAAGGTTTGTCATCAATTATCCTGATTACAGGATTATCAACGCTGACAAGCTCACTTATGCCGGTAATCTTGAGAATCTCAGGGATATTGAGAAAAAAGAGAATTATGTTTTTGAAAAAACCGATATAACAGACAAGAAAGCGGTTATATCCCTTTTTAATATATACCTGTTTGATAGTATTATTCACCTTGCAGCCGAATCGCATGTTGACAGATCAATAACCGGACCTGATGAATTCGTATTTACAAACATAGTCGGTACTGTCAATCTTCTTAATGCCGCCCTTGAATGCTGGAAGAATTCATTTGAAGGAAGGCTCTTTTATCATATTTCAACTGATGAGGTATTCGGATCTCTTGGAAAAACAGGAATGTTCACTGAAGAGACTGCATATGATCCGAAGAGTCCCTATTCGGCTTCAAAAGCCAGTTCTGATCATCTGGTGCGCGCCTATAACCATACATTCGGGATACCGGTTGTTATCTCAAATTGTTCAAACAACTACGGACCGAATCAGTTCCCTGAAAAACTGATCCCGCTGGCTATAAACAATATCAGGAACAATAAACCTGTTCCGGTCTACGGAATGGGGGAGAATATCCGCGACTGGCTTTATGTTGAGGATCATGCTTCTGCCATTGACCTTATTTATCATCAGGGGTTAAGCGGTGAAACATACAACATAGGAGGCAACAACGAATGGAAAAACATTGACCTCATAAGACTGATTTGCAGGATCATGGATAAAAAGCTGGGGCGCCCTGCAGGGACATCTGAAAAACTGATAACTTTTGTAAAGGACCGGCCCGGTCATGACCTGAGATATGCAATAGATTCTTCAAAGCTGCGGAGAGACCTGGGATGGTCACCGACACTTAGTCCTGAAGAAGGACTTGAAAAGACTGTCGATTGGTATCTTTCAAACAGCCGCTGGCTCGAGAATGTGATCTCGGGTGATTACGAAAAATATTACGATTCGATGTATTCCGGAAGATAGATATTTTATGATCTGATCTTCTCCAGACGCTTGATCAGCCCGTCGCCCAGAGCTGTTTTCTTTTTTATATGATCCTGGATGGCTGCAACAACTGAGTTTGATTCAAATTCTCCCCTCACCTGTTCAAAATCAAGCTTTTTTTCTTCATCGCCGCCATCAATGCCAAATCCTGTCATTGATGAAAGTGTGAATTCCTTGCGGGCGTCTTCATAAAGCATCTTGTCAAGATCGACCACGCTCTTTTTCCATCTCTCAACGATCCTGATAACATCAGCAGGAGTGAACTTATCGACTGATTTGCCTTCCTCTTCCTCAATCCTTTTACACGACCATGTCCACTCCCAGTCATAATATGATTTATGCATTTCCCTGAAGGCATCTTCAACATCCCTGATAGTCTTTAGTTTTCCGGATTCAATTTTATCAAGAAGATTGTCAACTGCCTGCTTGGGTGCGATGAGCCCGGCGATATCAACCCATTCACCGGAACCCATTTTCTTGTCAGGAGCCAGCCTGTTGTGCAGCTCACCTGTTGTTTTCAGGTTGTTGTTTTCAAGCCGTTTTATAATGGAATTTCCAAGGAACTTATTTATCCCTGTCTGGTAAAGTTGAATCCCCCTTTCAAGGGATGCTCCTTTTATGAGCATATTCTTATATGTATAGGAAGCTGAAACAGCACCTGATAAATATCTCAGGTTACGAAGAAGATCCCTTCCTTCAATCATCTTCCTTATTGTATATGGACTCAATAGGTTGAAGTTTACCTGGTCAATTTTTAACGGATCCTTTCTCCTGTCGCGTTGCGGCCATTTCTGAGCGTCCCTTATAGTGCCTACACTTCTGAGATTTATTCCCGGAACGAGTATGCTTTCGTCATTACTCTCAATAAGATATGAGAACGGCAGAGAAGAGGTATCCATATTCTTGTAATGCCGTCCCATGACCAGGGTGAATGGTCCGATCCGCGCAGGCCATAAAAGGTAGGAATCGCTGGTTGTTTTGGAACCACGTTCCATAATGCCCTGGTGGATCGGACCGAGCTTGTACATATGGTTGCTCTGGTTAGATCCGCTTCCGGCATTCATAAAGGAAAAGATTCCGGCAATGAGAAGCGTCGATTTATGATGTGTTACAGTATAGGGCCCTGCAAAAATTGAACAAGCTTCGCCGTGATATCCTCCGCAGTTCGCGAAGAAAAGCGAGTTTTCGGCTGAATAGTGTTTTGCCAGTACACACCCCTGCCCGATAAAGCATTTATCGATCAGGGTCGATTCTGTGACTACTGCACCTGAACAAACAATAAAATGTTCCATTATCACACCAGGGCCAATGCAGACGGGATCATCCGGGCAGCTGTTAACAGAACCCTCATTAAGGCTGACAGCGCCTTCAATGCGGCTGCATGGACCAATCTTTACATTCCTGATGGTACTGCAGTTGAATATCCTGGAATCACTGCTGATTGTACCCGTAGATGATGCAACCGAGGAAGAATAGTCATCAATCATTTTTTCCATGATCTTAATAGCCTTGCTCCGGTGCCTGTAAAGAGCTATAATATATGCTTCATGAGCTGAAAGGCGGTCCCAGATTTTTACCGTTCTGCCGCCTGTTTCGTTGAGAACGGCAACGTTTGTCGCATTGCCGAATTTTGAAATTCCTTCAGTATGTATCTTCCCGCAGTTTTTTATGACTGTCCCGTCTTCAATAACATAATTTGCAATATACTCGCCTATGTTATTGATAACCACATTCGAGCCGATTGTACAGTTATGCAGTCTTGCATTCAGTATTCCACCGGGGGTGCTGACTCCGGATTCATCAACGAAAGGTTTATCGAAAATGCCCAGTTTGATGTTCCCTGAGAAAATGACGTTTCTGCATTGCAGGGGATTGAATCCTTCAAGAACCGTGATTCTATCCCATTCCTCACAGCTGCAGCCGTTTGATATCAATGACCGGATCTCGGCTTGCTTAAGTTTCCTGTATTTCTTGGTCATTTTTTATATATTTAGTGTCCGGGTGTTCTATTCAACGGTAACTGATTTTGCCAGATTCCTTGGCTGGTCCACATTGCATCCCCTGAGGACTGCAATGTGATATGAAAGAAGCTGAAGAGGGATCACTGCAAGAAGGCTTGAAAAGACCGGCAGTGTTTCAGGAACCTCGAGTACATAGTCGGCCATCTTCCTGATAATCTCGTCTCCCTGGGTAACAATAGCAATTACTTTTCCTTTTCTTGCTTTAATCTCCTGTATATTGTTTATTATCTTTTCATAAGTATCGTCTTTTGTAGCCACAACAATCACCGGCATATTTTCATCAATCAGTGCGATCGGACCGTGTTTCATCTCGGCAGCCGGGTATCCCTCAGCATGAATATAAGAGATCTCCTTGAGTTTAAGTGCACCTTCGAGCGCAACCGGGAAAAGATATCCCCTTCCGAGATAGATTGCATTATGGGTATCCCTGATGATCCCGGCCAATTCAAGTGACTGGTCGTTCATCTCCAGTGCTTTTTCTATTTTGCCGGGGATGGATGTGAGCTCTGTAATCAGCTCCTTATAGGCAGAATCAGAAATATTGCCTTTTATGTGACCGATCTCAAATGCCATCATGGCAAGCACTGTAACCTGGGTGGTGAAAGCCTTCGTTGAAGCTACACCGATTTCCGGTCCGGCATGTGTATATACACCTGCATCAGTTTCGCGCGGAATGCTGCTTCCGACAACGTTGCATATACCGATCACCTTGGCTCCCTTCTCCTTTGCAAGCTTCACAGCAGCAAGAGTATCGGCTGTCTCGCCGCTCTGGCTGATTGCAATGACGATATCCCCTTTCTTGATTATAGGATCCCTGTATCTGAATTCTGAAGCATATTCAACCTCTACCGGAATCCTGGCATATTCTTCAAACAGGTATTCTCCCAAAAGTCCTGCATGCCATGAAGTTCCGCAGGCTACAATGATCATCCTTTCAGTCTTTGACAATGTATCAAGAACATCATGAAGCCCTCCAAGCATGATACCGGAATGATCAGGAAGCACTCGCCCCCTGAAGGTATCATGGATTGCTCTTGGTTGTTCAAATATCTCCTTCAGCATGAAATGGGCAAATCCCTCCTTGTCGATCTCGCCGATTTTAAGGTCAATCTCCTTTACTTCAGGCTGGATCATTGTGCTCTTGATTGTTTTCAGAAGCAACTCGTCTTTTTTTATAATTGCAATATCATCGTCATTCAGGTATATGACGCGCTGGGTATGTTCAACGATCGGAGTGGCATCAGAGGCAATGAAATTCTCACCTTCTCCCACACCGATTACCAGCGGACTTCCCTTTTTGGCAGCAAAGAGCCTGTCAGGCTCTTTTGTACAGATAATTACAAGTCCATAGGCTCCTTCCACCCTGTTCAGAGCCATCGTAATTGCTTGTTCTGCAGAAAGATCACCTTCAATATACAGATGATCCATCAAGTTAGCCAGAACTTCAGTATCAGTCTGGCTGGTGAAAGTGATTCCACGTCCCTGCAGATGTTTTTTAAGCAGGTTATAGTTTTCAATAATACCGTTATGGACAACAATAAAATTACCTTTAAAGGAAACCTGAGGATGTGCGTTAAGTTCATTAGGCTCGCCATGAGTTGCCCACCTGGTATGTCCCATACCTATGGTTCCGTCAAAATTTGAATTGCTGACCATCTCCTCCAGGTCACTGACCCTTCCTTTGCATTTAAAGATCTTTGTATCCCCGTTTACAAGAGCCAGTCCTGCTGAGTCGTACCCGCGGTATTCAAGCCGCTTCAATCCGTTTAAAATTATCTGCCTGGCGGGTTTTGAACCAATATAACCGATAATTCCGCACATAAGTAAGGTTTTAGAAAACAGGATACGAATTTAGGATGAATTATCAGAACCTTGTATAAGTCAATTCAAATTTAATCGGATTTGCGCTGTTGTTTGCCTTCAGTATGGCATTCTGAAGCGAACCTTCAGGCAGAGCAAGCTGAAAATCAGGTCTGTATGTATCAGTGCTGTCATCCAGGAAAAGCTGTACATATGAGGCTATATTAAAGCTGTAATTCCCGGCTGTGGTATCTATAACCCCGTCAAAGAATAATGCATTTACATAATAATCGGGTACAAGATATCTTTCCCCTGCTTTATTGTAATACCCCATATATAATAATGCCGGGAAAGCTGATCCGATGTAGCTGCCTCCGTCATAGTGAACAGGGCAGCTGATTCTGGCTTTATTGATATAGATCCCGTCCAGCGAAGGGTCTTCCTTAATTTCTTTCAGACCGGGAACCGATAGCTTCGTGTATAATCCATTCAGGCACTGAATATATGTAAGTGTGTCCTTTACTCCGTCATTGACATGAATTATTCTCTTATCAGGATCTGCCGTGCTGAAGTCATGTGTGAATTTATTAAATGCAGCATTTTTTGTTTTTGCATCGATATTAAAGGTCAGAACGGACTTGACTGCATCCGGATTGTGCATATAAATGGAGAGCTGATGCTTGTAATATTCAAAATCCCCTGGCGGCTCAAGGCTCAAAGTAATGAAAACAGGATTGCCTGCCGATCTCAGCTGGAAGTACAATCCTTTGAAATATGAACGGAAATCGGGTTCATCATCACTGTGAAACAACCTGGAAGTGTCGCGTATGATATATTCCCCGAACGAAGGAGGAAGATCAAGGATAATATTATTTATTGTGTCAGCCCTCAATTCCGGAAGGGGAACCTCAACACTAAAACCGGTAAGATTAACAGGCTGGCTTGAATAATAGGCTGAATCGGTATATATCTGTTCAGCAATTTCTGACATCCTCAGAATATGGCCTGCCGATACATCTCCCGATACGTTTGAGAATGTAAGCAAAAGCTTAACGGAATCTACTGTATACGTACCCTCCACCCATTCGGAGAACATCCTTATCTGGCTCACGAATTCAGTTGTTGTTGTGCCAAAATAAGGATCATAAATCTCCCCCAGGAATGCATATGAAGGATTGCCGGAATCCAGCGAATCGGTATACATTGTATAAGACCTGACACTTAAAGTATCGGTTGAAGACATGTTCACAAAGTCCTTTCCGGGCAGAATATTCTTGCCTATTATTGTTCCCTCATCCTCACAGGAATTCATAACAAGCAATATTCCTGCAAGAATAGCGGGAAAAAGAGTTTTTAAAAAGGAAAATAAATTGCCGGATATTGTTGAACTATGATAGAATCTTGTCATAAAAATCATTATAGGCATCAATATATTCTGTTTCATTCTTGAATGGAAGAACAGGCTTGTTAATTGTTTTGAGATGCTTGTTTAATTCACTGTTTATTTGTTCACTTCCGATAATGATACCGTCGGAATATTTGATTGCCAGTTTTGAAACATTAATAAAATCGGGTTTTTTAACCAGTTTGAGGTTCTCCCCGTCTATCCCGTCAAAACGCAGTTTATCGGCGAACGTTGATCTAAACGGCATTTTGAAGTCATTATTGTAAACTGAATAGATGATTTTCTGATTATGGAAAAGGGGATCGTCACTGTATATGCTTCGCAGGTAAACCGGAACAAGAGCCGACATCCAGCCATGGCAATGTACAATATCCGGTGCCCACCTCAGCTTTTTAACCGTCTCGATAACACCCCTGGCGAAGAAGAGCGCACGTTCATCATTGTCTTCAAATTCATTTCCGGCAGCATCGGAAATAATATGCTTTCTCTGGAAATAATCATCATTATCGATGAAATAAACCTGCATTCTGGCACTCTGGATAGAAGCAACCTTAATAATAAGGGGATGATCAGTGTCGTCAATAATCAGGTTCATCCCGGAAAGCCTTATTACCTCATGAAGCTGATTCCTCCTCTCATTAATACATCCGTACCGGGGCATAAAAGTACGGATCTCCTTCCCCTTTTCCTGAATTCCCTGGGGCAGATACCTTCCGATCTTTGACAGCTTGTTTTCCCCTAAATACGGAGTTATCTCCTGTGAAATGAATAATACCTTCCTGCTTTCCATTATCGTGCCTCGATAACCTCTTCGTAATAAGGTGCAAAGATAATAATAAAAAATGAGATAATTTACAACCAACTATATATTAGCTTTGTATGTTAAATATTCTTAAATGAAGATTATCAGCACTGTCAGGAA